>NZ_JBKFBD010000060.1:0-6152 GCF_053345975.1 Microbacterium sp. C23T
GCCGGCCGCCGCGGGGGGGGGGGGGCCCGGCGGCCCCGCCGGGGCGGTCGCGGGCGACGAGGCCGCGGGTCGCCCGTCACCGGTGACGGCTCCGGCCACCTCGCGCACCATCGAGCGCCAGTCCGTGCCGCCGCCGGGCTTGGCGTTCGACGAACCGGACGAGTCGAGGGCCTTCGTGGCGAGGCCGAAGAGACGGTTGAGCGAGCTCATGGGGTTTCCTTCCGGATGGGAGACATGGCGTGATGAAGAACGCCAAGGTCTCCTCCGCCCCGGAGGGCCGGCAGCCCGGGATCCGGCGCTGGATCCGTAATGACGAGCGTGCCGCTGGCGGGAGTACTCCCCTTGTGCGATCCAGCCTAGGGTGAGGCCGGCGCGCCGACTGCCGTCCCGGGCCTGGACCCCGCCACTCTCAGCAGATTGATCGATTCGGCTACAGGCGGCCGACCGTCTCGATGTCTTCGAGGAAGTCGGCGGCGACCTGGGCCGAGACCGTTGCCCGCGTGCCCGCGATCGCCGCGGTGTAGTCGGTCATGAACGGGCCCTCGGGCTCGGATGCACCCGAGTCCACGGCGTTCTCGAGCGCGGACTGCGACGCCTTGCGCGCGGCGAACTCGATGTCGGCGGGCGAGAACCCGTCGGTCATCGCGACGAGCTCGGGCACGTC
Source organism: Microbacterium sp. C23T (assembly GCF_053345975.1). Classification (NCBI taxonomy): domain Bacteria; kingdom Bacillati; phylum Actinomycetota; class Actinomycetes; order Micrococcales; family Microbacteriaceae; genus Microbacterium; species Microbacterium sp. C23T. The sequence continues at coordinate 665 of NZ_JBKFBD010000060.1, forward strand.
GATGCCGACCGCGGCCTCCGGTACATACCGGCGCCAGATGGCGTCACGAGCCTGCTCGTCGGGAAGGCCGATCGGGATCACGTAGTCGAAGCGGCCGTGCCGGAGGAACGCGGCATCCAATGATCTGATGAAGTTCGTCGCGCAGATCAGGAGGCGTCCGGGCTGCTCGCGGAAGGCGGGGATGATCTTGAGCAACTCGTTCGTCACGCCCTGCGTGGGCGAGGGCGGCTCGCCCTGGCGGTGCGAGGCGATCTCCTCGACCTCGTCGATGAAGACCACGGCGTGCTCGAGCTCGGCGATCGTCGCGAAGGTCTCGCGCAGTGCGCCGGCCAGGCCTCCCGGGTGCGACGCGAGGCGGGAGGGGAAGACCTCGACGAACGACCACTCCAGGCGGGAGGCGATCGCCTTGGCGAACGTGGTCTTGCCGGTGCCGGGCGGCCCGAACAGCACGATCGCGCGCGGCGGCACCACGCCGAACCGCTCAGCGAGTTCGGACTGCGCCAGCGGCAGCACCACGCGGCGTTCGAGGAGCTCCTTCTCCGTGTTCATGCCGCCGACCGCGTCCCAGAGCCCGCGGGGCAGCACGCGGCCGCCGAGCTCGGCGAGGCGCTTGAGCTCCTCGCGCTGCACGGGGATGTGCCGCTCGAAGTAGTGGAGGTCCTGCTTGAGCGCGAACCCCTGGCGGAGGAACGCCCCCACTCGCGTCTCGACGGCGGGCATCAGCGCCGACAGCTTCGAGATGCCCTGCGGCGCCATGCGCGCCTCGAGCGCCGACAGCAGCGACGAGCCCATGCCCGCGCCGCGCAGGTGGGAAGCGGTCGCGAGGAAGACGACCCAGCCCTGCGCGTGGGCGGCGCGGCCGATCGCGGCGCCGACGACCTGCTCGCCCATGACCGCGACCACCGCATGGTCCTTCGCGCACGAGGCGAGCACTTCGGACAGGCTGTAGACGGGCTCGACGCCCTCGGCGGTGACCTGCTCCCAGAGCCGCAGGATGCCGTCGACGTCGTCGGCGTGATAGTCGCGGATGCGCCAGCCTGCCATGCCCGGACTCCCTTCGGTGCGAGGTGGGTCGCCTCAGGCTACCCACGGGGGCAAGGCTCGGACAGTCGTATTAAGCACGTCCGGCCGGACGGACTGTCGGGCGCCCGGCCGGACGGGTCTCAGGCCGCGGGGACGAGGACGTCGCGCACCAGCGCGTCGAGCTGCGCATCGGCGTCGAGGAACTGGCGCAGCGTGTTGCGCGCGGCGCCGAAGTCGGCGAACTCCTCGGGACGCATGCCGTCCACGTCGTAGGCGCGGCGGAACTCGCTCAGCGAGGTGAGCTCGTCGAGGATCACCGGGGGCACGGGCTCGGAGATGCGATCCTCGGCGGGGATGCCGTTGGCGTCGATGCGGTGCTGCCAGTCGAACGGGGGCGAGACCACCAGGTCACCCCCGACGAGTTCCGACCACTGCAGGTGGTTGCGGAATGCCGCCGACAGGATGCGACTGCGGAAGCCCCGCTCCTGGAACACCGCGTGCGCCTTCTTGAGCGCGGCGACGCCGGCCCAGTCGAGCGTGCCCGGCGTCGTGAGAATCCGGTTCTTCGCCGTCCACGCCTTGAGCCAGTCGTCGAGGCGGCCGCCCATGATCGTCACGACGTGGCCGAACTCCTGCTCCGGAAGCCCGGCGTCGCGGCGACGGGCGAGCGCGCGCTCGAGCGCCTCGCCGACGGCGACGGCCTGCGGCACGGTGAAGCTCAGTGTCGCGTTGATGCTGACACCGCGGAAGGCGGCCTCTTCCATCGCGGCGATGCCGGTCGCTGTGGCGGGGATCTTGACGATGATGTTGTCGGCGAGCTGCGAGAACTCGACGGCCTGGGCCACGAGGGCGTCCGCGTCGCGGTGCAGGCGGGGGTCGGTCTGGATCGACAGGCGGCCGTCGCGGCCTCCGGTCGCGGCGAACGCCGGCTCGAGCAGGCGTGCGGCCTCGATCGAGAGCTCCTTGACGGCCTGCCAGCCGAGCTCGGACTCACCCCAGGTCGGGTGCTCGGCCGCGAGCTCCTGGAGGCGCGGCGCCCACACGTCGGGGTGGTTGCGGATCGCGGTGAGCGCGATCACCGGGTTGCAGGTGGCGCCCACTGCCCCGAGCGCGATCGAGCGGCGCAGCTCGTCGGGGTCGGCCGAGTCGTTCCACAGCACGGTGGGGAACCGCGCGGCGGCCTGCGCGAACGGACGGGCCGAGGCTGGGCCCCCGCGCCCGGAGGCTCCGGGCGACGCGCCAGCGGCGCTTGGAGGGGACGCGGGGACCGTGACGATGGTCATGTCGCTCGCCCTCAGACGCTCGCGACAGCCGGCTTGGCCGCCGGCACGGCGAGCTCGCCCGTCATGTACTGGGCACGACCGAAGCCGAACGACCAGTCCTGCGGGCCGTTCTCGACGTAGCCGATGAAGACGTCCTCGCCGTCGACACCCACGGTCGCCAGGCGCGTCGCGATCTCGGCGTACAGCTCCTGCTTGGTCTCATCGGTGCGGCCGCGCTGCGTGAAGATCTGGATGATCACCGGGTCGGTGCGGTCGAAGCCGAGGCCGGCGTCCTCGGCGACGATCGTGGCACCCGGGCGGGCAGTGATCACCTGGAAGCGGTCGCGGACAGGGATGCCGTACACCGCGACGATCGCGTCGTGGATGGCGCCGGCGATCTCCGCCGAGTTGGTGCGGGCGTCGCTGTGGTCGATGCGGACGAGAGGCATGGGGTCTCCTTGAAGCAGAACAACTTTGTCCTGACATTCTTACATTACTCGCTTCCCGCTCGTCAATCTCGATCCGGGTCTTGTGTGCAGCTCATCCGTATGACAGTATGTCCTGACAAATAGCTCGCCAGGCAGTGTCCGCCTACGATCGACTCACGCAAAGGAGCGTCCCCGTGTCGCATACCAGCTCCCCCTCCCGCACCGCCCGAGTCGGCGGTACCGCCGGAAAGGGCTTCCTCATCCGGCTCACGGTCATCTCGACCCTCGGCGGCCTGCTCTTCGGCTACGACACCGGCGTCATCTCCGGCGCACTGCTCTACATGCGCGACGACCTCGCCATGACCACCGCGCAGGAGGCCTGGGTGGTCAGCTCGCTGCTGTTCCCGGGCGCCGCGTTCGGCGCGCTGCTCGGCGGCCGCATCGCGGACTGGCTCGGCCGCAAGAACAGCCTCATCGTCTGCGCGGTCATCTTCCTCGTGGGCGCGCTCGGCTGCGCCTTCGCGCCGAACGTCGCGCTCATGGTCACGGCGCGCATCCTGCTCGGCTTCGGCGTCGGTGCGGCGGCCGTGGCATGTCCCCTCTACCTCGCCGAAATGGCGCCCGCTGAGCGCCGCGGCCGCATGGTGACCATCAACGAGCTCATGATCGTGACGGGCCAGATGCTCGCCTTCGCGATCAACGCGCTGCTCGCCGTCACCATCAGCGACGCCCACGTGTGGCGCGTCATGCTCGGCGTCGCCGCGATCCCCGCTGTCGTGCTCCTCATCGGCATGTTCCTGCTGCCCGAGTCGCCGCGCTGGTTCGGCGCACGCGGTCGCGTCGACGAGGCCCGCCAGGTGCTGACCCTCAGCCGCAGCCCCGAGCAGGTCGACATCGAGGTCGCCGACATCGTCTCCACCGCGAAGGCCGAGGGCGAGAGCCGCAAGCACGCATGGCACGCTCTGCGGGACAACCGCTGGATGCGCCGCCTCCTCTACATCGGGTTCGGCCTCGCGGCCGTCCAGCAAGCCACCGGCATCAACACCGTCAACTACTACGCGCCCAGCATCCTCACCGCGTCCGGACTCGGCGAGCAGGCCGCCCTCATCGCCACCATCGGCGTCGGCGTCACGAGCGTCGTCATGACCATCCTCGGCATCTGGCTGCTCGGCTTCGTGCCCCGTCGCGTCATGCTGATGATCGGCTTCGGCGGCGTCGTCGGCTCGCAGCTGCTCCTCGCCTTCCTCTTCACACTCCCCGAGTCGGATGCCACGAGCTACACGATCCTCGCCGGCATGATGCTGTTCGTCGCGTTCGTGCAGGCGTTCATCGGCACCGGCGTGTGGCTGATGCTCAGCGAGATCTTCCCCCTCGCGATCCGCGGTCTCGCGATGGGCCTCGCGGTCTTCGTGCTGTGGACCGTCAACGCCCTCATCTCGTTCGTCTTCCCGCAGATCGTCGAGGGCATCGGCTCGACTCCGACATTCCTCCTCTTCGCGGCGATCAACGCTCTGTCGTTCTTCTTCGTGTGGCGCGCCGTTCCTGAGACCAAGGGTCGTTCGCTCGAGCGCCTCGAGGAGGACTTCCGCACCCAGGCGATCCGCACCGTCCCCCGCCGCGAGCGCCTCGGCGCCTGACCCGCTCCACGATGACGGCGCCCGTGTCGACGCGGGCGCCGTCGTCGCATCAGAAAGGACCACCATGCACCTCGGTGTCTACAACGCGATCCTCCACGACCGGGACCTTCCCGCGGCGATCGAGGTCGTCCGCGACCTCGGGCTGACCGGTCTCGAGATCAACACCGGCGGCTTCCTGCCCGCCACACACGTCGCCGCTTTCGACGAGATCCTCGATTCGGATGCTGCGCGCGACGAGTTCCTCGGTCAGTTCGAGGGCAGCGGGGTCGAGGTGGCGGGACTCAACTGCAACGGCAACCCGCTGCATCCGAATCCGGTCATCGGTGACGCGCATGCCGCGGACCTGCGGCGTTCGATCCTGCTGGCGCACCGCCTCGGTCAGACCCGGGTCGTGACGATGTCGGGGCTCCCGGGCGGGGAACCGGGGACGCAGCATCCGAACTGGATCGTCAACGCGTGGAACTCGGCGGCGCTCGACGTCCTCGACTACCAATGGGACATCGCGGCGTCGTTCTGGCGCGAGATCGACCGCTTCGCGGCCGACCACGGCGTCAAGGTGGCCCTCGAGCTGCACCCGCAGAACCTCGTGTTCAACGCCGCCGACGTGCACAGGCTCATCGAACTGACCGGCGCGACGCACGTGGGTGTCGAGCTCGACGCGTCGCACCTGTTCTGGCAGCAGATGGACCCGGTCGCGGTCGTCCGCCACCTCGGGCCGCTGGTGTTCCACGCCGCCGCGAAGGACGTCCGCGTCAACGCGGAGCATGCTGCCCTGTACGGAGTTCTGGACAACCGCTTCCGCCGGCTCGACCCGTCGGAGCCCCGCGTGAACCTCGGCGGCGACGAGTGGGTCAACGAGTGGCCGAAGGAGGCAGCGTGGGACTTCGTCGCGCTCGGCCGCGGGCACGACGTCGCGTACTGGACGGAGTTCCTGCGGGCCCTGCACGAGGTCGACCCCGAGATGCGGGTCAACATCGAGCACGAGGACGTCTCGCTCGGTCGCATCGAGGGCCTCGAGGTCGCTGCGGCGGTGCTGAAGGAGGCGGATGCGGCGCTCGAAGCGTCGCTCGTCTGAGTTCGTGTCATGCGAGATGCCCGGGGCCATCGGCCCCGGGGGCCCTTGGTATCGGGGGTGGGG
>NZ_JBKFBD010000061.1:0-5517 GCF_053345975.1 Microbacterium sp. C23T
CACCCCGCCCCCCGAGGGGGGCCCCCCCCCCCCGGGGGCCCCCCCCCCCCCCCCCCCCGGGCCCCCCCCCCGGGGAGCCGGCTCTTCGACAGAGAAAGCAGTTCGCAGATGAACTCGATCTTCGGAGATCGGAAGACGATCTTCATCCTGCTGGCACCGGCTCTGGTGCTGTACACCCTCCTGAAGGTGGTGCCGGTCGGCTGGTCCCTCGGCCTCTCCTTCTTCGAAGGCAACTCGCTCCGCGGGTTCGAGTGGGTGGGCGTCCAGAACTTCATCACCTTCTTCAGCGACCCGAACGCCCTGCAGTCGATGTGGGTGAGCGTCTTCTTCGCTATCGTCGCCACGATCGGCCAGGTCGCTCTCGGCTACGGCCTCGCGCTCCTGTACGTCTTCGTCCTGCGCAAGGGCTCGACGCTCGTGCGGACGTTCGTGTTCTTCCCGACAGTGCTCCCCACCGTCGCCGTCGCGCTGCTGTTCCGCAGCTTCGTCGCCGTCGGTGACAACCAGGGCCCGGTCAACGACATCATCAACTTCTTCGGCGGCGAGAGCGTCGAGGTGCTCGCCTCCACCGTGGGCACGATGACCCTCGCGATCCTCATGACGCTGTGGAGCTCGATGGGCTTCTACGCCGTCCTCCTCTACGCGGGACTCCTCGACATCCCCGAGGAGGTCATCGAGTCCGCCCGCCTCGACGGCGCCAACGGCCTGAAGCTCGTCCGCCACATCGTCGTGCCGCTGTCGCTCCCGATCCTGCTGTCGTCGATCATCTTCAGCCTCAACGCGACGCTCAAGGTCTTCGACAGCCTGCTCGCCCTCAACGGCGGCGGACCCGGCACGTCGACCGCCCCGATGACGCTGTACATGTACCGCACCGCCTTCGAGTACGCCGAGTACGGCTACGGCTCGACGATCGCCGTCCTCCTCACCGCGCTCTGCCTGGTGTTCACCCTGGCGATCTTCCGATCGTCGCGCCGCAAGGCGGAGGTCTGACATGACTCTGACGCACACCGAGAAGCCCGCGTACACCGTCGCGACCCCGACGGTCCGCAAGCCCGGCCCTGGCCGCGCCAAGCGCACCGCTCTGAAGGCGCTCCGCCGTCTGCCGGTCTGGATCCTCGTCGCGGTCCTGATGGTCGTGGTTCTGTACCCGCAGGTCTGGATGGTGCTCGGCTCGTTCAAGACGCAGTCGGAGTTCCTCTCGAACCCCGCGCTGTCGCTGCCCGAGACGTGGAACTTCGACAACTACGTCACCGCTCTCACCAACGGCAACGTCGCGCGCAACTGGCTCAACAGCGTGCTGGTGACGATCCCATCGGTGATCTTCATCGTCTTCATCGGCGTCGCCGCCGGCTACGCGCTCGAGGTGATGATCTGGAAGGGCCGCAACGGGGTCCTGCTCTACATCCTCGCGGGCATCATGGTGCCCGGTCAGATGATCCTCGTCCCGCTGTTCATCACGTACTTCCGCATCGGCATCACCGACACCCTGTGGCCGCTCATCATCACCTACACGGTGATGGGACTCCCGCTGACGACGTTCCTGATGGCGACGTACTTCCGCTCGGTGCCGCGCGAGATCTTCGAGGCCGCGACCGTCGACGGCTCGGGCCCGCTGCGCTCGTTCTTCGTGATCGGCGTCCCGATGATGAAGAACGCGATCCTCACGATCGGCCTCGTGCAGTTCTTCAGCGTGTGGAACGACCTGCTGATCGCCCTGACGTTCACGACCCGTCCCGAGCTCGCGACGATCCAGGTGGGCCTCCTGAGCCTCAGCGACGAGTACGGGTCGACGCAGTACGGTCCGCTGTTCGCGGCCGTCAGCATCAACATCGTGGTGCTGCTGATCCTGTTCCTGACGCTCAACAAGAAGATCATGGCCGGCATGTCCGGCGGCGCCCTCAAGGGCTGAGAAGCTGAAAGGCTGGGTGCATGAGCTCCTCCGCGCCGCGCATCGCGTTCCTCCACACCGGAGCCGTCAACATCGCGCCGTTCGGTGCGCTGGCGGCGGAGTTCCTCCCCGGCGCGACCGTCGTGAACTATCTCGACGACCGCATCGTGGCCGACCTCGGCGATGAGGCGCGCGCGGACTCGGTGCCCGAGCGCATCGACGACCTCGTGCGCGCGGCGGCGGCAGGGGGAGCGGATGCCGTGATGTTCACGTGCTCGTCGATCTCCGAGCTCGCCGCACCCGCCGCCGCGGCGGCGGGTGTGCCCGTCCTCCGCGTGGATGAGGCGATGGCGGATGCTGCGGTCCGGGCCGGACGCCGCATCCGCGTGCTCGCGACCCTGCCGACCACGTGCCGCCCGACTCTGGGCCTGCTGCAGGAGCGCGCCGCGCTCGCCGGCGTCGAGCCGGAGTTCACGAGCGAGGTCATCGAGGGCGCGTTCGCGGCTGTCGCGGGCGGCGACCGCCCGACCCACGACCGCCTCCCCCCCCCCCCCCCCCCCGCCCCCCCCCCCCCGGCCGCGGCCCCGCCGAGCCCGACGTCATCGTGCTGGCCCAGGCATCCATGGCCTCCGCCGCCGAGGCCGTGTCGGTCGACGTGCCGGTGCTCACGAGCCCCCGGCTCGGCGTCGAGCGTCTTGCGGCGTCTCTCGCCGATCGTTGACCCCGGCGGTGCGTCCGCTGCCCGATGTTCGCGCGTGGGCGCTCCGCGTCCTCAATTGAGGACCTGAGCCGGAATGAGGACGCCACAGCCGTGGCGCGCCCTCAGCTCAGCCCTCGTCCTCATTTGACGAGCTGTGTCGACGGCGGCTCGAACATCCCTGACAGTAAGGTCGCGGCCCTCGTCCTCATCTGAGGACGAGGGCTGGGCGCCGCGGGACCCAGGTCAGCGCTCGGCGAGGGCCTCGGCCGAGCGCAGGTCGGTCACGAGCGTCGTGACCCAGTCGCCGGCCAGGGCGCCGTGGATGGCCTCGAGCTTGCGCTCGCCGCCGGCGATGCCGACGCGACGCGGGATGCGCCGGAGGCCGTCGACCGTGATGGCGATGATGCGGTCGTCGAGCGCGCCGCGCACGAGCGAGCCGTCGGCGCGGAAGATGCGGTGGCAGATGTCGCCGACGGCGCCCTGGTCGAGCAGCGCCTGACGCTCCTCGGCGGCGAAGGCGTTGCCGCTCGCGGCGAGGGCGTCCGACGGCTCGATGCTGCCGATGCCCATGATCGCCATCGTGAGCTCGTTCCAGTGGCGCGCGACCTCCTGCATCGAGGGGTCCTGCAGCAGGCTGTCGCGGATCGCCGGGTCGCCGACGACGCCCGGGGCCTGCACGTACACCGGCTCGGCGCCGAGCGTCCGGGCCAGTTCGCCGAGCAGACGGTTCGAGTGGCTCTGCGCCTCGGGCGCTCCCACGCCGCCGAGCAGCTGCACGACCTCGGTGGCGCCGCGCACCGTGAACGGGCGCATGCGGTCGACCATCGCGAGGATCGTCTGACTCCACGATGAGACGCCGATCCGGTCGGCGCCCGAGAGGGTCGCCTCGAGATAGGCGGCCGCCCCCGCCCCGAGCGATGCCAGCAGCTCGCCCTCGTCGGCCTCGGGGTCGACGTCGACGATGACGGCCTCCGCGAGGCCGTACTTCTCCTCGAGCTGCTCCTCGAGCTCGGCGTAGACGCCCGGGGCGACGGTGACGATGGTGCGCACGATGCCCACGGATTCCGCCCGCTTGAGCAGACGGGAGACCTTCGCCTGTGAGATATTGAGCGCGGCCGCGATGTCGGCCTGGCGGACGCCCCGCTCGTGGTACATGCGCGCGACCTTCGTGAGCAGGCGAACCTGCCCGTCCGCGGGCCGGGTGTAGGGCGTCAGGGGCACAGCGTCTCCGATCGTGGCGATCCAAGGTGTATTCGGATTCGCTAACGAAAGGATATTCACTCTCCGCGCAGAACGCCACCCCCGACGACGTGTGGATTCACACATCGACCGGGGATTTCGGATGCCGCGGGCCGCAGCATCCGAAAATGCTCGCTCTTCATTCACCCGCCGCACGCATGCGAATCGCCAAGACGCGCCGGGCGTGGGTGCAGCGTACCGGCGTGTCTTGGCGACTCGGGCCCCGAGGGGCGGGGCAGGGCGGATGGGGTCAGGCCGGGAGCGGAGCGCGGACCGGAGCGACCCCCGCCGGCACGGGCACCACGCGGGTGTGGGTGCCCGGGGCGAGCGTCTCCTCGTCGGCGCCGTCGAGGTCGAGCACGGCCTCGGCGCCGACGGGGACCGTCGCCTCGACGTGGAGCTGCCCGTCCTCGATGCGCCACGAGATCGCCGCCTCGCCGTACGCGGTGAGCTGGCGCGCCGAGGCGGACGTCAGCCCGCCGCCGGGGCGCGGGGCGAAGCGGATGCGGCGGTAGCCGGGCGCGTCAGGCGCGAGCCCGCCGATGACCCGGTGCATCCAGTCGGCCACGGCGCCGAGCGCGTAGTGGTTGAAGGAGGTCATCTGCCCCGGGTTGACGGTGCCGTCGGGCAGCAGCGAGTCCCACCGCTCCCACACCGTCGTGGCACCCTGCTCGACCTGGTAGAGCCACGACGGGCACTCGCGCTCGAGCAGCAGGTCGTACGCGGTCGACACCTGGCCGCCCGAGCTCAGGGCGTCGGAGACGAGCGGCGTGCCGACGAAGCCCGTCGCGATGCGGTTGCCCGCGGCGTGCACGAGGTCGGCGAGGCGGGTGGCCGCAGCATCCCGTTTCACCGGATCGGTGATCAGATCGAACTGCAGACCGAGCGCGTACGCCGTCTGGGCGTCGCTGGTCATCGTGCCGTCGGCGTTCACGTACGCGGCCTCGAAAGCGGCGACCACCTCGTCTGCGAGCGCGTCGTAGTGCGCCCGCGCGTCGGCGAGCCCGAGCACCTCCGCCATACGCGCCACCGTCCGCGCCGACTTCGCGAAGTACGCGGTCGCGACGAGGTAGCGATCGGTGAGGGCGTCGGCAGGGTCGTCCGGCGGAGCGGCCGGGTCGAGCCAGTCGCCGAGCTGGAAGCCCGAGTCCCACAGCCGCGAAGGCCCCGCGAGTCGCTCGAGCAGGTCCACCCAGCGGTGAGCGCTGTCCCACTGCGCCTCGAGCACGCCGACGTCGCCGAACCGGTCGTAGAGGGTCCATGGGAGGAGCGTCGCCACGTCGCCCCACGCGGCGCCCGGACGCATGGGCGTCCACGCCTTGTCGGCCGGGATCACCGGCACATACCAGGGCACCGTGCCGTCGGGCAGCTGCTCGATCGCCAGGTCCTGCAGCCACCCCGAGAGCATGCCCGAGACGTCGTAGAGGGTGGAGGCCGTCGGCCCGAAGACCTGGATGTCGCCGGTCCAGCCGATCCGCTCGTCGCGCTGCGGGCAGTCGGTGGGGATGTCGACGAAGTTCCCGCGCATGCCCCAGCGCACGTTCTCGTGGAGGCGGTTGAGCGCCGGATCCGAGGACTCGAACCAGCCGGTGCGCTCGAGATCCGTGTGATAGACGCGGGCGACGAGGGCGCCGGCCGCGGCATCGGGGGGGGGGGGGCGGCGGGGGCCCCGCGGCCGCCGGCACCCGGG
>NZ_JBKFBD010000062.1:0-5436 GCF_053345975.1 Microbacterium sp. C23T
GGGCGGGTCGCCGGCCGCCCGGGGGGGGGGGGGGCGGGGCGGCGATCGTCGCCTTGCCCTCGGCACCCGAGACCCCGATGATGCCGGTCGACAGCACCTTGGCCGTCGCGGTGGCCTCGTTGTCGGCGTCCGCCTTGACGGTGAGGTCGTGACCCGAGGTGACCGTGCCGCTCCAGTCCGCGCCGGTCTGCGCACCGATCTCGGCGACCGGCGCCGACACGGCGACACCGCCGAGGAAGCCGCCGGTGATGACGTTGGAGAATGCGGTGGCGCGGTTCGTCGACGTCGCGGTGACGTCGTAGTCCGCGCCGCTCGCGCCGAGCGAGCCCGCGCCGCGGGCGAACGTCTCACCGCTCACGAGGGCGTAGGCCGCGCCGATCGCGAGGCTCACCAGCGCGATGGCCGCGGTCAGCACGCGGGCCTCGGCGGTGCTGCCGGCTGTCGCGCGCACGCGCACCGCAGTCGCCCCGGTGACCGCGCCGTTCATGGTCGCGGCCACCTCGTTGTCGACCTCGGCGATCGCGATCATGGCCTTCAGGTCGATGAGTCCGCCCGAGATCGCGTCGACGATCGCCTTCGCGAAGCTGCCGTCGCCGTGCGTCTTCGCCGTCACGGCGATGATGCCGGTGGAGTTCAGCGTGCCGCTGGCCACGGTCGCGCGGACCCACGCGGCGGACGTGACCTCGACGCTCGCCCACGCGCCGGCGAGTCCGATGAGGGCGATGCCGCCCATGACGGTGTCGGATGTGGCCCGGTTCTCGGCATCCGCCTCCACCGTGATGCCCGACGCATTCGTGACGCTCCCGGCGACCTCGGCGAGGGTGTGACCGGACAGCACCGCGAACACGACCTGGATCTGGACGCTGACGCCCCCTCCACCGCCCGCGGGCGCGGTGACGCTCGCCTCGTTGTCGGCGGTCGCGCGGACCGTCACCTGCCCGGTCGTCGTGGTGTTCCCGCGCAGCGCCGACTCGAGGTGTCGCGAGGAGTTCGCGCGCGCCACCGTCACGCCGAGCGCGAAGGCGCCGACCGTGACGTTCAGCGTCGTGACGCCGACCGTCCGGCTGCCGTCGGCCGTGACCGAGACGCCGCCCGCGCCGATCGTGCCGACGGGCGCCGCCGACGCGCGCGCCGTGCCGCCCAGCTCGACGAAGGTGAGCACACCGCCGATGCCGACAGCGCCACCCGCCAGCGAGATGCCGAGCGCCGTCACCGTCACGTTGTCGGTGACCTTCGCCTCGTACTTTCCGACGACGCCGCCGGCGCCGACCGCCACGGTGCCGTTCTCGAGGGTCGTCGCCGGGTCGTAGCCGCTCACCGCGCGGTTGTCGCCGTCGACGCTGACGTACGCGATGGCGAATCCGACGGCCCCTGCACCGACCGCGACGCCGATCGAGTAGACCTCGAGCGAGCGGTTCGCGACCGACTCGAGCAGCACGCGGCCTCCGGCACGGCGCAGCTGGGCTCCGGAGTCGATGTGCGCGAACTGCGTGCTGGTGTCCTTGATGACGGTGACCTGACCGCCGATTCCGACGAAGCCGCCGCCGGCGGCGAGACCGAAGCCGAGTCCGTGCTCGGTCATGGCGGCGCGCACGCTGATCTCGTCGGCGCCGCCGGCGCCCGCCGTGATCTGGGCGTTCTCGCCGACGGATGCCTCGGTCCTGCTGCGGATGTTCAGCACGAGCACTGATCCGCCGCCGCCGACGAACCCGCCGCCGATCGCGCCGGCGATGCCGAGGATCTCGAGGTCGTCGATCGCCCACACGCGCACCGACCGGCCCGCGCTGATGACGCCGTCCACGGATGCCGTCGTGCCGCCGGCCGGCGGGATCGCGACGGCGTCGGCGGTGAGTCCCGTCGTCGGAGCCGCAGCCGCGATGCCCGACGACGCTCCTGCCATGGCGGCGACGACGCGCGAGTTCGTCTTCTCCTCGCCGTCGATCATGACCCACTCCGACGGCTTCGCCTCGGGCGAGGCGCCCACGGTCGTGGAGTTCCCGGTGGGGCGGTACTTGTGCCCGTTGAAGGTCACGTACGAGCTCGCGTCGTCCTTGTCGTACGAGACCGCGTTGCTCCACGCGGTGAAGGTCCGCGTGCTGGTGGTGCCGTTGAGCGCGTCCTTGTAGCCGCCGTCGCCCTTGGCGATGGAGTCGGCTTCGTCGGTGTTGTCCTTCGCGGTGGGCGCAGCATCCGTCTCGCCCTCCCACTCGCCGCTGGTGCCGGGCGTGTCGTTCGCGTGGTCGATCGTCGCCGCCCAGCGCTTGCCGCCGGAGGTGACGACGTCGCCCTTGAGGTAGAAGAGGTCGGCGTCGTTCGCGACCGCCGAGCTGTACTCGCCCCGGAACCGGCCGCCGTCGGCCTGGTGGTAGGTGCCCGACTGCTGCACGCCGATCGCCCAGATCGACAGCGAGATCGCGAGGCCCACGGCGCCGCCCGCGATGCTCACCGCGATAGAGCTCACGTCCTTCACCGACAGCGCGAAGACCTCGACGTCGTCGCCTGCCTGCACCGTGGCGCCGGCGCCGATCGCCGCCTGCACGCTGGTGTCGGCGATGCCGATGTCGATGCCGCCCGCCACGCCGACGAACCCGCCCGCGGCACCGCCGGCGATCGTCAGGGACTTGAAGCGGTCGACCGCCGACACGTTCACCGACTGCGCGGCGGAGGCTCCGGCGAGCGTGTTCACGAGGCTGCCGGCCGCGATGAAGGCTTTGGTGGTGACCCGGAGCAGCGTGACCGCGATGCCGCCGGCCACCCCGACGAAGCCGCCGCCGATCGCCGGAACGAGTCCGAAGACGTCCTCCGAGCTGGACGCCTGGATGGCGACGCCGTGGAACGGGGCGCCGGCGCCGTAGCGGTCGAAGCGGTCACCCGTGATCGTGCCCGCGTAGACATCGGGGAGCCCTGCGCCCGTGGCCGCGGCATCCACCACCGATCCTGCGCCGAGAGAGGCCTGCGTGTCCTTCGTGAGCAGCGCGATGCCGACGGCGGCTCCGACGCCGACGACGCCCCCCGCGATGGCGGCGGTGATGAGGATCGCCTTCGTGTCGTCGCTCGCGAGGACGAGCACGTTGTTTCCGGCGCGCAACGTGGCTCCGCCCGAGGTGCACGTGGCGCCGTCGCCGGCGGGGGTGCCCGTGCAGGCGTAGGTCTTGGTGTTCAGGATCGAGACCGCGACGGTCGCTGCGACGCCCACCGTGCCGCCGCCGGCGCCGACGACCACCGAGACGACGGCGTCCTTCGCCCGCGCGGTGACGGCGATGTCGCCGCGCGCCCGGACGATCGCGCCGCTGCCGACGTGGGCCCGCGTGTTGAGGTTGACGACGCGGACGCCGACCGGGATGGCGACCGCGGCGGAGCCGGCGATCGACAGGGCCCCCGCGATGCCCAGGTGGTAGAACTGGCTGGCCGCCGCGACGAGCACGCTCTGCGCGGTGCTCGATCCGGCCGTCGCCGCACTGCAGTCCGCGTTGCAGTTGATGCGAGCGCTGTCGCCGATCCACGCGTAGGTGTGCACGTTGTCGACGTTCACCGCACCCGCGAGGTTGACCGCCGCCGTGCCGGCGACGCCGGCCGAGATGCCGACGACGGCGATGTCGTCGCTGCTGCTCGCGGTGACCGCGACACCGCGGAAGGTGTCGGTCGACAGCTCGACGACCCGCGGCCCGTAGGCGCTCGCGTCGCCGCCCGGGGTGACGCCGCTCTTCACGATGCTGTGCCCGCGCCCGGTCGTGTTCACGATGCCGAGACCGGTCAGGATCACCCCGCCCTTGTCTTCGGGCTTGTTGCGGAGCTTCAGCTGGTTGGGCGCGAGCCCGCTGGTCTCGGCGTAGTACGTGCCGCCGTCGATGAGGCCGGAGATCGGCGAGCCGCCGCCCGAGCTGTAGACGACGGTGTCGCCGTCGCTGAAGCCGTGATCGTACGGGAGCGTGATGAGCCCGCCCGCGCCGATCGCGCCGGCCTTCAGCGGGTTGAAGCGGAGCGAGTCGTCCTTGCGGACGCCGGCCTGGTCGGTCGGGATGAGGCGGTGGCTCTCGCCCGTGCCGCCCGAGACGCCGATCGCCGCGTCCTGCAGGTCCTGCTGGTGGTGGAGCTTCACGCGGAACGCGTCGACGACCTCGACGTAGTACACCTGCTGCGGGGTGACCTCGTCACCGGGGGTGTCGTCGAGCCCCGCGATGTTCGCGCCGTAGCCCGAGTCGTAGATGACCTCGTCGCCGTTCTGGAAGCCGTGCGCGAAGCCGAGGTTGATGACTCCGCCGCCTTCGAGGGCGACCGACGGGTCGAAGCGCGTGTCCTGCGTCGTGACGGTGTACCCGCCCGTGACGACGTCGAGCGCCGCGCCGTTCCCGAGGCCGATCACGCGGGAGAACGCGCCGATGAACGACCGCGTGCTCTTCGTGACGACGGGGACCGCGACCGCGGCGCCGACCGCCGCGGTGCCGCCGCCCGAGATGTTGCCCGCGATCACGTTGAGACGCAGGCGATCGGATGCTGCGACCCGGACGCTCCCCGACACCTCGAGGTCCGCGCGGTCAGAGGCCGAGGTGCCGTCCTGCACGAAGGCGCGCGTCGTGACGTTGATGACCGAGACGCCGGCGTTGACGTTGACCGCAGCCGTGCCGCCGAAGCCGCCGCCGACGGAGATCGAGTCGATCCCCTCGGTCGAGATCGCGTCGACCGTGAGGTTGCCGGAGCCCCGGACCACGGCATCGTTCCCGATCCACGCCTCGGTCGTCTTGTTCAGCACCTCGACGTCGACGCCCGCGCCCACGCCGGCGGTGCCGCCGTAGGTGAGCTGCCCCGCGAGGGACAGGATCGTCGTGTCGTCCTGCGCCTTCACCGCCACGTTCGTCGTGGGCTGGCTCACGCTGCCGAGGAGGCTCGCCTTCGTCACGTCCGTCGTCGTGTTGACGACGACGGAGCCCGCGACGCCCGCCGTGCCGCCGCCCGAGCCGCCGACCGCGAGGAGCAGCAGGTCCGCGGACTGGATGGCCGAGACCGTGAGTCCCGCGCCGCCGGCCCGGATGTCGGCGCCCGCGCCCACCTCCGCCTCCACGGTGCTGCCGCGCACCACGACGACCGCCGATGCGCCGACGCCCGCCGAGCCGCCGCCGATCGCCAGGTTGCCGGCCGCGACGTCCGCCTCCATCTCGCGACTCGCGGCCACGGTGACGGCGCCCGTCGCGTGGACCTCGCTGTTCGCGCCGATGTGCGCCCGCACCTTCGGGTCGGAGCCGCCCTGGTCGAAGACGAAGACGATGACGGCGCCCGTGACGGCGACCGAGTTGAGGCTCACACCACCCGCGATCGCGAGGAGGAACCAGTCTTCGGCCGCCTTCGCCTCCACGGTCACCGATCCGCCGGCGTCGGCGGCGGCGGGGGGGCCCCCCCCCCCCCCCCCCGCCCGGGGCGCGGCCACCACGCCCAGCGCGG
>NZ_JBKFBD010000063.1:0-5171 GCF_053345975.1 Microbacterium sp. C23T
CGTCGGAGATCCGGCGGAAGACGGACGATCCTGGTGGATCCGTCCTGCTTCCGCCGGATCTCCGTCTTTCGCGGCCGATCCCGGTCAGGCGCGGGCGAAGAATTCCCGCTCGTGCTCCATCGAGCGCGCGAACGCCGCGTCCATGCGCGCCCGCTCGATCGGGCCGGCCTCGAGCGCCGCCGCATCGGCGATCTCGGTCGCGCGGGCGGTCGCCGCGGTGAAGGCGGGGTCGCCGTACATCGCGAGCCAGTCGTCGTACGGGTGCTCGTCGTGCCGCCGCGTGGCGAGACGGACACCGAGATCGGTGTAGAGCCAGAAGCAGGGGAGGAGCGCCGCGACGAGCTCGGCATACGAGCGGGCCGACGCATGGAGGTGGTTCGTGTACGCGAGCGTCTGCGGCGCCGGGGCTGCGGCCGTCGCGCCGAGGTGGGACTCGTGCAGCCGGCGCTCCTCGACGATGGAGGACTCCGCCGCACGCGCCCAGAACGCCTGCTCCTCCGACGTCGGCGCGAGCGCGCTCGCCTTCGCCAGTACCCGGGAGTACTCGCCGAGGTAGAGCGCGTCCTGCGCGAGGTATCGCAGGAACGTCTCGCGCGGCAGGGTGCCGTCGCCGAGCCCGCGCACGAAGTCGAGGCCGTCGACCTCCGCGCGCTCTGGTGCGGCGGCCTCCCACACGCGTGCCGACCATGAAGGGACGGCAGAGGATGCTGCGCCCCGTAGTTCGTGGAAGTGGTCGATCGGGCCGTTGCCCTCGCCCACCCGCAGCGCGTCGGCGTGGGCGAGCGCCCCGGTCAGCCACGTCTTCGCGCGCTGAAGCGCCTCGGGCCAGGACGCGCCGCCCGCCCGGAGCGTCGCCATCGCGGACGAGAGCGAGCAGCCGGTGCCGTGGGTGTGACGCGTCTGGACGCGAGCGCCGCCGACTTCGTGCACGGCGCCGTCGGCCGCCACGATGGCATCCGGGCAGTCGGCACCGTCGAGGTGCCCGCCCTTCAGCAGCACCGTCGTGCCGGTGTCGCGGGCGAGGGTCTGCGCGTCGGCGACGGCCTCCGCCCACGAGGTCGCGCGGGCGCGACGGGTGAGCACCGCGAGCTCCGCGAGGTTCGGCGTCACGAGATCGACGTCGCGGGCGAGCTCACGCAGCGCCTCCTCGGCCGCGGGGTCGAGCAGACGGTCGCCGCTCGTCGCCACCATCACCGGGTCGAGCACCACGATCGGCGGGCGCACGCGTCCGAGCCACTGCCGGACGGTGCCGATGATCTCCGCCGACTGCAGCATGCCGATCTTGACCGCGTCGATCTCGACGTCGTCCGACACGGCATCCAGCTGCGCGGCGAGGAACGTCGTCGGCGGCACGTGCACGGCGCGCACGCCGCGGGTGTTCTGCGCCACGAGCGCGGTGACCACGGCCATGCCATAGCCGCCGAGCGCGCCGATCGACTTGAGGTCCGCCTGCACGCCGGCGCCGCCGGTCGGGTCGGTGCCGGCGATGCTGAGCACCCGTGGGATCGCCGCCGCGCGAACCGGCGTCGGTGCGGGCGCGGCGAACGCCGTGTCGGTCAACGCGCGACCCCCTCGAGCGAGGGCGCATCGGCCGCATCCCGGAGCGCACGGGCCGCCGCCGCCGGGTCGTCCGCGCCGCAGATCGCCGACACGACCGCGATGCCCGCGGCCCCGGCGTCGCGGAGCGCCGCGACATCCGACTCCACGACCCCGCCGATCGCGACGCACGGCAGGTCGGTGCCCGCGGCGAACGCGGCGAAGCCCTCGACGCCGAGAGCCGGCGGGTGGTCGGGCTTCGTCGACGTCGGCCGGATGACGCCGACGCCGAGGTAGTCGATCGTGCCGTGGCGGGGGAGATGTGCGGCGGCCCGGTGCTCCGCGGAGTTCGCGGTCCATCCGATCACCGCGTGCGACCCGAGCAGCCGGCGCGCGGTTTCGGGCGGGAGGTCGCTCTGTCCGAGGTGGACTCCGTCGACGCGGGCTCCGGTATCCCGCGCCGCCACGGCCACGTCGACGCGGTCGTTGATGAGGAGCAGGCAGCGGCGGTCGACGACGTCCGACAGCGCTCGCGCCTGACGCAGCAGTTCGCGGGCGGTCACCGACTTCGCCCGCAATTGCACGACGTCGACGCCCGCGCCCGCCGCCGCGTCGACTACCTCGAGCAGCCGGTCGAACGGCAGACGGTCGTCGGTCACGAGGTGCAGCGCGAGACGTGCGCCGAGCCCGCTCATCGGGTCGCCAGCACGTCGGCGACGCGCGCGTCGAGCTCGGCCGGCGCTGCGGCGACGGCGTCGAGCGCGTCGAGGAACGCCACGGCGAACGTGCCCGGCCCCTCCGCGCGGGCCGCGGCCCGTTCCGACGCGGCCGCGTAGAGGACGGATGCCGCCACCGCCGCTTCGAACGGAGCGCAGACGCCGACGAGCGCGGCCATCACCGCGCCGAGCGAACAGCCGCCGCCGGTGACCCGCGTGAGCAGCGCGTCCCCGCCGCCGATGCGGACCACTCGCTCGCCGTCGGTCACGAGGTCGACCGGTCCCGACACGGCCACCACGCCGCCGGTGCGCAGCGCGAGCGACCGCGCGGCGCCGGCCGCAGCATCCGTCCCGTCCGTCGCATCGACTCCGCGACCGCCGCCGCCCTCGCCGGCCACGGCGAGGATCTCGGAGGCGTTGCCGCGGACGATGGCGGGACGGTGCTCGAGCAGTTCGGCGGCGAGAGCGGTGCGCACGGGCAGCACGCCGACCGCGACCGGGTCGAGCACCCACGGGGTGCCGGCCCGCACCGCTTCGCGGGCGGCCTCGCGCTGCTCGGCCGTAGGGGTGCCCAGGTTCACCAGCACGCCGTCGGCGACGCTGGCGAAGAGTCCGGCCTCGCCCGGGATGTCGCACATGGCGGGGGCGGCGCCCACCGCCAGGAGTGCGTTCGCCGTGTAGTTCGTCACCACCGCATTGGTGATGCACTGCACCAGGGGCGAGGTCTCCCGCAGCGCCGTCAGCGCGGCGGCGGGGGAGAGGGCGGACAGGTGTGCTTCGGTGCGCGCGTTCATCGCGACATCCCTTCGCTCGCATGATCGAGATCAGGTTCGACGGGTGTGTTCTCAGCCCGCCGTGCGGGCACCCCGTGTCACTGCCGAGCAATCTAGCAGGGGATCTCGACGGCCGATCGCCGTGTGTCCTCGGCGCGCGCCGTGCGCGTCCGGTCCCGGTTCGCCGAGCCTGTCGAGTCGCGGTCGCGATGTCGGCCCCACGCCGTAGGCTGGGGGAGTGACCACCGCCCTCTACCGCCGCTACCGGCCCGAGTCGTTCGGCGAGATGATCGGGCAGTCGCAGGTCACCGAGCCGCTCATGACCGCGCTGCGCGGCGACCGGGTCGGTCATGCGTATCTCTTCTCAGGCCCCCGCGGGTGCGGAAAGACCACGTCGGCGCGCATTCTCGCCCGCTGCCTCAACTGCGCGCAGGGTCCGACTGACACGCCGTGCGGCACGTGCGACAGCTGCGTCGAGCTCGGCCGTGGCGGCGGTGGTTCGCTCGATGTCGTCGAGATCGACGCGGCCAGCCACAACGGTGTCGACGACGCCCGCGACCTGCGCGAGCGCGCGGTGTTCGCGCCGGCCCGCGACCGCTTCAAGATCTTCATCCTCGACGAGGCGCACATGGTCACCCCGCAGGGCTTCAACGCCCTGCTCAAGCTCGTCGAAGAGCCGCCCGACCACGTGAAGTTCATCTTCGCGACGACCGAGCCCGAGAAGGTCATCGGCACCATCCGGTCGCGCACCCACCACTACCCGTTCCGCCTCGTGCCCCCGGCCGCGATGCTCGAGTACGTCGAGCAGCTGTGCGCCCAGGAGGGCGTGAACGTCGAGCAGGGCGTCCTGCCGCTCGTCGTGCGCGCGGGCGGTGGATCGCCCCGAGACACCCTGTCGCTGCTCGACCAGCTGATCGCCGGCTCGGAAGACGCCAAGGTCACCTACGCCCGCGCGGTCGCGCTGCTGGGTTACACCCACGCCGAACTGCTCGACGAGGTGATCGACGCCTTCGCCGCCTCCGACGCGGCGGCTGCCTTCGCCGCGGTCGACCGCGTGGTGCAGACCGGACAGGACCCGCGCCGATTCGTCGACGATCTGCTCGAGCGCCTGCGCGACCTCATCGTCGTGTCCGCGGCCGGCCAGGGCGCCGCCGCCGTGCTGCGGGGCGTCTCGGCCGAAGACCTCGCGCGCATGCAGCGCCAGGCTGACGCCTTCGGTCCGTCGCGGCTGTCGCACATCGCCGACCTCGTCATCGCGACGCTCGACGACATGACCGGCGCCACCTCGCCGCGCCTGCAGCTCGAGCTGATGGTCGCCCGCGTGCTGGCGCGCGGCGCCGGCGCCGCTCCCGTCGCCGCGCCGGCGATGGCCGCTGCACCGGCCCCCGCGACGACAGCTCCCGCGCCGCCCGCGCCCGCGCCCGCAGCTTCTGCACCTGCAGCTCCCGCGCCTGCAGCCGCAGCGCCCGCGCCTTCAGCCTCTGCCGCCGCGCCCGCAGCGGCTGCGCCGCCGGCTCCGGCCGCGCAGCCTGCCGAGGCTGCGCCCGTGGCGACCCCTCCCGTCCCCGCCGGCCCGGTCACGCTCGACCGCCTCCAGCAGGCGTGGCCGCAGGTTCTCGCGCAGCTCGAGAACGTGAGCCGCTCGTCGTGGATGCTCGCTTCGGGTGCCCGCACCGTGGCGCTCGACGACGACGTGCTGACCCTGGCGTTCTCGAGCCAGAGCGATGTCGCGAAGTTCAAGCAGCTCGCCGCGGGCAAGGGCCCCAGCGAAGACCTGCGTCAGGCGATTCTGGCCGTTCTCGGCATCCGCGTGAAGTACATCGCCCGTCACGACGCTGCCGGTGGGTCCGGCGGTTCCGCTGGCACGGGTGGCCCGGCGGCGCCGGCGCCCTCGGGTCCCGGTCGCGAGGCTCCGCGTCAGGCTGCCGCACCTGAGGCACCGGCGGCCCGCACCGCCGCTGCCCCGCCGAGCGGGTCACGGCCCGCTCAGGCTGCGGCACCGCGTGCGTCGGCACCTGCCGCGCCCGCATCGGCACCGGCTGCGCCGCGTGCGACGGCTCCCGCCGCGCCGCGACCGACCGCGCCGGCTGCGGCGCCGGCGTCGGGTGGCCCCGGCCCCCCCCGGGGCCGCGGGGCCCTCCCCGTC
>NZ_JBKFBD010000064.1:0-5119 GCF_053345975.1 Microbacterium sp. C23T
GAGCGGAGCTCGGCACGGCCGCGCTCGTAGAGGAGCGCGGCCGTGCGCGGGTCGTCGTGGATCATGAGCTGCACGAGGTACAGCCGCCACAGGGCGCCCGGAAGCGTCTTCGCCGGCGATCGCGACCACAGCTCGGCGAGGTCGTCGATGCCGTGCTCGTCGGTGAAAGCGACGAGCCGGTCGACCACCGTTCCGTCGGGGTCGGCCCGCACGCGGGCGAGCAGGGCATGCGCGGTCGTGTGCGCGACGCGGGAGACCTCGGCGGGGTCCTCGGCGGCGAACACGCGGTCGAAGAGTTCGGCCGGTCGGCGGA
This sequence comes from Microbacterium sp. C23T, assembly GCF_053345975.1. NCBI lineage: Bacteria > Bacillati > Actinomycetota > Actinomycetes > Micrococcales > Microbacteriaceae > Microbacterium > Microbacterium sp. C23T. The sequence goes on from NZ_JBKFBD010000064.1 coordinate 314, forward strand.
CGGGCTTGTGGAACTCCCTGGACGAGTCGCTCATTCCGTCCAGGCTACTCGCCGCCACGAGCACGGGCTCGCGCTGCATGGCGGCGACCCACGGCAGGCACACGTCGCCCGCCCGTCTCAGACCTGGTTGAGGCGGATGTGGTTGCCCGCCGGGTCGCGGAAGGCGGCGTCGCGCGGACCCCAGCCCTGCTCCTTGGGCTCCTGCAGCACCTCGGCGCCGAAGGCGCGCAGCTTCTCGAAGGTGGCGTCGAGGTCGGACGTTGTGAACACGTAGGGTCCGGGGCCTGAGCCCTTCACGACGAGGCGCTGCAGCGCGTCGCCGTCCTCGGGCGAGCGGCCCGCGGTCGGGTCGGAGACCACGAGCGAGAGGCCGGGCTGACCGGGGAACCCGAAGCTCACCCAGCGGTGGCCGTCGTAGGCGACGTCGTTCACGACCTCGAGGCCGAGTCCGTCGCGGTAGAAGGGGATGGCGGCGTCGACGTCGTCGACGGTGATGGGGCTGTACGCCAGGGCGATGTTCGTCATGGCTGCCACGCTACGGCGACGCCGCCCCGCGCGCTTCTCCGATCCTGCTCGGTTCGATTCAGGCGTAGCGGGTCGGGCGCGTGAGGATCTTCGCGACGCAGAGCGGCATCGCCTCGGCGGCGTCATGCGGGCGGGACCGGTACGAGCTCGGCGTCTCGCCGACGATCTCGGTAAAGGTCGAGCTGAACGAGCCGAGCGAGGTCGCGCCGACGGCGGTGCAGGCATCCGTCACCGACATGCCTTCGCGCAGCAGCGCCATGGCGCGCTCGATGCGCCGGGTCATCAGGTACGCATAGGGCGTCTCACCGTACGCGGCCTTGAACTCGCGCGAGAAGTGCGCGGGCGACATGAGCGCTTTCGTCGCCATCGTCGGCACGTCGAGCGGCTGCGCGTAGTCGCGATCCATGAGGTCGCGCGCGCGGCGCAGGTGCGCGAGGGTCTGGGTCGTCTGGGGGACGGATGCCACGGCCTCACGCTACCCGGATCGGCGGCGTCGCGCCGCGCTTCGACGTGCTCCGCGACCAGGCGCAAGTCGCCGGCGTCAGGCGGTCGGGATCGTCACGATCGGGTCGGACGAAGGCTCCCCCGTCGGCGAACCGCCCTGGGGTTCGATCGTCACCGCGATCACGTCGCCGGGTTCCATCGCGCCCTCGAGTAGCGCGGTCGTCGTCCCGTCCGTGGGCTCGAACACCCCTGCGGGCACCGCGGCGCCGTCGCGCACGAACCAGAGCTCGAAGCTCTCGTCGTCGGCGATCTGCGGCAGTCCCTGCGACACCACGACGACTTTGCCCACGGACTCCGACCAGTGCGCCGTCGAGGTGCCGCCGTCCGCGACCTCGACCGTCGCCGACCGGGCGTCGGGGGCGTCCTCGATCTGCTGCAGCGCCACGACCTCCGGCGGCCGGTTCATATACTCGTTGATCTGCACGGCCCCGAGGCCGAGCGCGACGAGCAGCACCATGGAGGCCGCGAGCGTCAGGATTCCACGGGTCCAGCGACGGCGCGACACCGCCTGGATCACCGCCGTCGGCGGGGGCGGCTCGACCGGCGGCTCATCGCCGCGCCGATCCGGGTCGGACGGCGGGGCCGGCGCCCAGCGGTCGACAGGGTCGGCCGTCGCGGCCACCGCCGCGTCCATGGCCGGCAGCTGCGGAGTCGTCGCGATCCGAGAGAGCAGCGTGGAGCGCAGCGTCAGCGGAGGCACGGCGTCGGAGACGGTGTCGGCGAGCGCCGCGGCTGTGGCGGCATCCGTCTCGGTCCAGTGGTCCCATTCGGGGTGCTCGCGGCGCGCCGCCTCGAAGGCCGCGCGGTCGGCGGGCGACAGCGCGTTCAGCGCAGCGCCTGCGGCGAGCTCGGCGAACTCCTGCTCGTCCATCACGCGGTCACCCCCATCTCGGCCCGGAGGCGCGACAGGCCGTCCCGCATCCTCGTCTTGATCGTCCCCAGCGGCGCCCCCACCAGGGCCGCGATCTCGCTCTGACTGTAACCCCCGTAGTACGCGAGGGTGAGCGCCTCCCGCTGGGCGTCGGGAAGGCCCGAGAGCGCCACTGCGACCTTCTCCCCCTCGATGCGGAGCTCGACCTGCTCCGCGACCCCGTCGTGGGCGACGTCGAGGTCTCGGAACCCCGCGCGCACGTCGCGATCCGTGCTCGCCTGCGACGACCTCACGCGGTCGACGGCTCGGCGGTGCGCGATCGTCAGCACCCACGATCTTCCCTGACCTCTGTTCGGAGCGAACCGCGCAGCGGATTGCCACACCTCGAGGAAGACCTCCTGCAGCACCTCCTCGCTCTGCGCACGGTCGACGAGCACACGAAGGATCAGGCCGAAGACGCGGGGCGAGAGCATGTCGTAGACGCGGGCGAACGCCGCCTGGTCGCCGCCGGCGGCACGCTGCAGCAGCTCCCCGATGTGGTCGACGGGTTCGGTGCCGTCTTCGGGCACGTCGATTCCATCGATCACCATGTCCACCAGCATGCCTTACGCATCTCCCTCCGACCGGGCGTGGCCTCATCCGAAGCTGAACAAGTACACTTCCACCCCCGGGCGACACCTCGGGCGTCTCGCGGTCCCCACGCGCCGACTGCGCACCGCCGCCCCGCAGACCGATGACGATGAGCTCCATGCGTCCCCCTTGTGCGTCCCCAGGTTGTTCGCCCCGGCCTCGCGTTCGGATTGCCGCGACCGGAGACGGATGCTCCGACCCCGGGGCCGCAGCATCCGTTTGGTCCGATCGCAATCCGATGCGGCGACCCCTCCGAACAGTCCGTGTAGCCGCCTCCGCGGCACGCTCCCCGCACCGGGGACACGCAGAACGCGGTCCGAGGACCGCATAGAGGAGGAAGACATGTCTCGCATCACCGGGAAGCGCGTTTCGGCAGGGCTGATGCTCGCCGTCGCCGCGACCTTCGCGCTGTCCGCCTGTTCGATGGGCGGATCGACCGCAGAGCCGACGACCGAACCTTCGACGTCGACGCCCTCGATGGAGGCGAGCGAGGAGCCGATGACGGCCGATCCCGCCGCCGACCTGGTCGGCCCCGGCTGCGCGGCGTACGCCGAAGCCGTGCCGGACGGCGACGGCTCGATCGAAGGCATGTCGGCCGATCCGGTCGCGATCGCGGCATCCAACAATCCGATGCTCACGACGCTGACGGCCGCCGTGAGCGGACAGCTCAATCCGGACGTGAACCTCGTCGACACCCTGAATGGCGACGAGTTCACCGTGTTCGCGCCGGTGGACGACGCGTTCGCGATGATCGACCCCGCCACCATCGAGTCGCTGAAGACCGACAGCGCGACGCTGACGTCGATCCTCACCTATCACGTGGTGCCGGGCCGGATCGAGCCGGCCGACATCGCGGGCACCCACACCACGGTGCAGGGTTCCGACCTCGAGGTCACGGGCGAGGGCGACATGTGGAAGGTCAATGACGCCAACGTGATCTGCGGCGGCGTGCAGACCGCCAACGCCACCGTGTACCTCATCGACGCGGTCCTGATGCCTCCGGCTCAGTGACCGAACGCCGGCGTCACGCCGGCCATGCGGGGGGCACGAGGCCGCCGACGCTGCGAGGTGCGTCGGCGGCCTCGTGGTGCGTCTTGCACGGAGGCGGCGTCTCGTCAACCCCGCGGTCTGCGGAGGCGGCGCTCCGTACGGTGGATCCAGGCCCGGTGCGGCGCCGGAGGGGTGCGGGCATCGGGTGGGAGGACATGTGACTGACCTGCTCGCGTCCGGAGAGCTCTCCACCGGCGAGCTCCTCGATGACCGCTACCTGCTGCGCGAACGCATCGGCGAAGGCGGCATGGCACGCGTCTACCGCGCCGACGACACCCACCTCCAGCGTTCGGTCGCCGTGAAGGTGTTCCGCGAGCCCACGGACGGCGTGAGCTCCGTCGAGCGCGCATTGTCGGAGACGACGCTCCTCGCTTCTCTCAGTCATCATTCGCTCGTCACCGTGTTCGATGCCCGCGTCGGCACGGATGAGGTCAGCTACCTGGTGATGGAGCACGTCGACGGCATCACTCTGCGAGACCTGATCGCGCGCGGGCCGGTCGATCCGCGGGTCGTCGCGTCGATCGCGATCGACATCGCGGAGGGGCTGCACGTCGCGCACGACCACGGCGTCGTGCACCGTGACATCAAGCCCTCGAATGTGCTCCTCTGGTCGTCCCCGCGACCCGGGTGGGAGTGGCGCGCGAAGCTGGCCGACTTCGGCATCGCCTACCTGTTGGACTCGGCTCGTGTCACGACCCCGGGTGTCATCGTCGGGACGATGGCGTACGTCGCGCCGGAGCAGGCGCGCGGCGTCGTGCCCGCCCCGCCCGCCGACATCTACGCCTTCGGCCTCCTCCTGATCGAGGCGCTCACCGGCGAACGCCCATTCGGCGAGGCCGAGGGCATCGGGACGGTCATGGCGCGGCTCTCGTCGGCGCCGAAGATCCCGGAGTCGCTCCACCCCTCGTGGAAGGGTCTGCTGCGCGGGATGACGGCGATCCGCCCGGACGATCGGCCCACTGCGCTCGAAGTCGTGTCGGCGGCGTCCCGGCTGGCGGCGATGGAGAACACCATCGCCCGCGAGAACGCCGACCCCGCGACCGCGCCCGTCGCAGTCCCCGCCCTGGGGCCGGTCACCGCCCCCACCCAGGTCTTCTCCCCGGCCCTTCCGACCCCGGCGCAACAGGGCGGGGCCCTCCGTCGCGACGCCCGCCTGGCCGCCGCCGCCGTGGCCGCGACGACGGCGGGGGGGGGCGCCGGGGCCCCCGCCGGGCCGTCGGCCGCGG
>NZ_JBKFBD010000065.1:0-3255 GCF_053345975.1 Microbacterium sp. C23T
AGTGACGGTACTTGCAGAAAAAGCGCCGGCTAACTACGTGCCAGCAGCCGCGGTAATACGTAGGGCGCAAGCGTTATCCGGAATTATTGGGCGTAAAGAGCTCGTAGGCGGTTTGTCGCGTCTGCTGTGAAATCCCGAGGCTCAACCTCGGGCCTGCAGTGGGTACGGGCAGACTAGAGTGCGGTAGGGGAGATTGGAATTCCTGGTGTAGCGGTGGAATGCGCAGATATCAGGAGGAACACCGATGGCGAAGGCAGATCTCTGGGCCGTAACTGACGCTGAGGAGCGAAAGGGTGGGGAGCAAACAGGCTTAGATACCCTGGTAGTCCACCCCGTAAACGTTGGGAACTAGTTGTGGGGTCCTTTCCACGGATTCCGTGACGCAGCTAACGCATTAAGTTCCCCGCCTGGGGAGTACGGCCGCAAGGCTAAAACTCAAAGGAATTGACGGGGACCCGCACAAGCGGCGGAGCATGCGGATTAATTCGATGCAACGCGAAGAACCTTACCAAGGCTTGACATACACGAGAACACCCTAGAAATAGGGGACTCTTTGGACACTCGTGAACAGGTGGTGCATGGTTGTCGTCAGCTCGTGTCGTGAGATGTTGGGTTAAGTCCCGCAACGAGCGCAACCCTCGTTCTATGTTGCCAGCACGTAATGGTGGGAACTCATGGGATACTGCCGGGGTCAACTCGGAGGAAGGTGGGGATGACGTCAAATCATCATGCCCCTTATGTCTTGGGCTTCACGCATGCTACAATGGCCGGTACAAAGGGCTGCAATACCGTGAGGTGGAGCGAATCCCAAAAAGCCGGTCCCAGTTCGGATTGAGGTCTGCAACTCGACCTCATGAAGTCGGAGTCGCTAGTAATCGCAGATCAGCAACGCTGCGGTGAATACGTTCCCGGGTCTTGTACACACCGCCCGTCAAGTCATGAAAGTCGGTAACACCTGAAGCCGGTGGCCCAACCCTTGTGGAGGGAGCCGTCGAAGGTGGGATCGGTAATTAGGACTAAGTCGTAACAAGGTAGCCGTACCGGAAGGTGCGGCTGGATCACCTCCTTTCTAAGGAGCACCTCAACCCGCAAGGGTTGCAGGAACCTCAGTAGAGCGAATGTCTCTGCGGGGGCTCATGGGTGGAACATTTGACATGGCATCAGCGCAGCTGATTCCTACTAGTACGCCGCGTCCTTTCGGGGGTGTGGTTGGAGGGTGGGGGTTGGTGAGCGGGGTGCCTGCACGCTGTTGGGTCCTGAGGGACCGGACGCCGTTTCTTGCCTCTTCGGGGGTGGGGGAGGGTGACTGACTCTCTGGGCTTTTCTTGCTGCCGGCTGTGTGCTGGTGGGTGGGGGAAGTGCCGCCCGTACTTTGAGAACTACACAGTGGACGCGAGCATCTTTGCAAGATGACCTCTTCGGGGGTTGTTTTGTGTTGATGATCTTAAAGATCATTAGTCAATTTCTGATCGCATGCCTTCGGGTGTGTGGTCGAGTTTTTGATTCTCATGTTTTCAAGTCTTTAAGAGCAAACGGTGGATGCCTTGGCATCTGGAGCCGAAGAAGGACGTAGCAATCTGCGATAAGCCTCGGGGAACTGATAAGCAAGTTTTGATCCGAGGGTGTCCGAATGGGGAAACCCCGCTGGGCGGCGTGCCGACCTAGTGACTCCCGCCTGAATATATAGGGCGGGTAGAGGGAACGTGGGGAAGTGAAACATCTCAGTACCCACAGGAAGAGAAAACAACCGTGATTCCGTGAGTAGTGGCGAGCGAAATCGGATCAGGCTAAACCTCATGTGTGTGAGAGCCGGCAGGCGTTGCATGTGGGGGGTTGCGGGACGTTCCTGATCATTCTGCCGAGTGGTCGACGTGACAGAAGCGTATAGACGAACCGTCTTGAAAGGCGGGCCAGAGTGGGTGCCAGCCCCGTAGTCGAAATGCGTGTTCTGGCGTGGAGCGTATCCCAAGTAGCACGGGGCCCGAGAAATCCCGTGTGAATCTGTCAGGACCACCTGATAAGCCTAAATACTCCCAGATGACCGATAGCGGACAAGTACCGTGAGGGAAAGGTGAAAAGTACCCCGGGAGGGGAGTGAAATAGTACCTGAAACCGTTTGCTTACAAACCGTTGGAGCACCCCTGGTAGGTGTGACAGCGTGCCTTTTGAAGAATGAGCCTGCGAGTTAGCGATATGTGGCGAGGTTAACCCGGGTGGGGTAGCCGTAGCGAAAGCGAGTCTGAATAGGGCGATTCAGTCGCATGTCCTAGACCCGAAGCGAAGTGATCTATCCATGGCCAGGCTGAAGCGACGGTAAGACGTCGTGGAGGGCCGAACCCACTTAGGTTGAAAACTGAGGGGATGAGCTGTGGATAGGGGTGAAAGGCCAATCAAACTTCGTGATAGCTGGTTCTCTCCGAAATGCATTTAGGTGCAGCGTTGCGTGTTTCTTGCCGGAGGTAGAGCTACTGGATGGCCGATGGGCCCTACAAGGTTACTGACGTCAGCCAAACTCCGAATGCCGGTAAGTGAGAGCGCAGCAGTGAGACTGTGGGGGATAAGCTTCATAGTCGAGAGGGAAACAACCCAGACCACCATCTAAGGTCCCTAAGCGCGTGCTAAGTGGGAAAGGATGTGGAGTTGCTTAGACAACCAGGAGGTTGGCTTAGAAGCAGCCACCCTTGAAAGAGTGCGTAATAGCTCACTGGTCAAGTGATTCCGCGCCGACAATGTAACGGGGCTCAAGCACGCCACCGAAGTTGTGGCATTGACATTATTGGTAGGCCTTCGTGGTCCAGCCGTGTTGATGGGTAGGAGAGCGTCGTGTGGCGAGTGAAGCGGCGGGGTGACCCAGCCGTGGACGCTACACGAGTGAGAATGCAGGCATGAGTAGCGAAAGACGTGTGAGAAACACGTCCTCCGAAAGACCAAGGGTTCCAGGGTCAAGCTAATCTTCCCTGGGTAAGTCGGGACCTAAGGCGAGGCCGACAGGCGTAGTCGATGGACAACGGGTTGATATTCCCGTACCGGCGAAGAACCGCCCAAACTAACCCAGTAGTGCTAAGTATCTGAATCCCCATGACCGGATCCTTCGGGTGATGGCGTGGGGCCTAGCGTACGACCCCATTCTGGTGCGGTTAGCGTATTAACAGGTGTGACGCAGGAAGGTAGCCCATCCCGGGCGATGGTTGTCCCGGGGCAAGTGCGTAGGCCGAGTCATAGGCAAATCCGTGACTCGTACAGGCTGAGACACGA
>NZ_JBKFBD010000066.1:0-2769 GCF_053345975.1 Microbacterium sp. C23T
CGAACCCGGAAGCTAAGCCTCTCAGCGCCGATGGTACTGCAGGGGGGACCCTGTGGGAGAGTAGGACACCGCCGGACACCCATTCACGGAATGGCCACCCCTCGCAGGGTGGCCATTCCGCGTTAACGGCTCATATTCGCGCTCGGTAGACTCGAGGGATGCCGGCGCTCGACCTGTCCCTGTCTTCTGTCGAACTCACTCGCATCATCTGCGACATTCCGAGCGTCTCCGGTGAAGAGAAGGCTCTCGCTGACGCGATCTTCGCCGAGGTCTCCGCGCTCGAGCATCTCGATGTCTACCGCGACGGCGACACCATCGTCGCCCGCACCCACCTGGGTCGTGCGCAGCGCGTGGTCATCGCCGGGCACATCGACACGGTCCCGATCAACGGCAACACGCCGACGAAGGACATCGACATCGACGGGGAGCCCTACGTCTGGGGGCGCGGCACCGTCGACATGAAGGCGGGCGTGGCGGTGCAGCTGAAGCTCGCCGCAGAGCTTTCCGACCCGCGGGTCGACATCACGTGGATGTGGTACGACCACGAAGAGGTCGACGCGGACCTGAACGGACTCACGCGACTCGCGCGCACGCGCCCTGACCTGTTCGCCGGCGACTTCGCCATCCTCGGGGAGCCGTCCGACGGTGCCGTCGAGGGCGGCTGCAACGGCAACCTGCGCGCGATCGTCCGCACCCACGGCGTGCGCGCACACAGCGCGCGTGCCTGGATCGGCGAGAACGCGATCCACAAGGCGGCGCCGATCCTCGAGCGCCTCGCCGCTTATGTCCCGCGTGACGTCGCCGTGGAGGGCCTCGTGTATCGAGAAGGGCTCAATGCGGTGCGCATCAACGGCGGTGTGGCCGGCAACGTCATCCCGGATCTGTGCGAGGTCGAGGTCAACTACCGCTTCGCTCCGAGCCGTGACGTCGCGGAGGCGGAGAGCCACGTGCGTGACGTGCTCGCCGGGTTCGAGGTGGAGGTCGTCGATGCCGCAGCCGGCGCCCGTCCGGGCCTGGACGCCCCGCTCGCGCAGGAATTCCTGGCAGCAGTCGGCGCCGAGCCGCGGCCCAAGTACGGCTGGACCGACGTCGCCCGCTTCAGCGCGCTGGGCGTGCCCGCGGTGAACTACGGACCCGGCGATCCTCACCTGGCGCACCACGACGAGGAGCGCGTGCCCGTCGCGCAGATCGAGGCGGTCGAGCAGGGTCTGCGCGCGTGGCTGGCGAGCAGCTGACACTGTCGCCGGTGGCGCGTCCGTCCGCGGCTCGGACCGCTGCGCGCGTCGCGGCGATCTACGTCGCCGCCAGGATCGTCACCACGCTGTTCCTGTTCGCCGCCACCGAGCTCTCCGGCTTCACGTCGCGGATGGGCGCGGACGCCCGTCTCGGCGACACCGTCGTCGCGTGGGACGGCACGTGGTACTGGCTGGTCGCCGTCTCCGGCTACCCGAGTCAGCTGCCGCTCAATGACGCCGGGCAGGTCGCTGAGAACGCCTGGGCGTTCCTCCCGATCTATCCGTGGCTCGCGCAGTGGGTCTCGCTTCCGTTCGGCCTCTGGCACACCGGCGCCCTGATCGTGTCACTGGTCGCCGGGTACGGGGCATCCGTCGCCCTCTACTACCTGCTGCGGATGCGGCTGGACGAGTCGGCGACGCTCTGGGCGGTGGCGTTCTTCGCGAGCGGTCCGCTCGCAGCGCTCTTCCACGTCGGATATGCCGAGGCGCTCAACCTGTTCTGGCTGTTCTGCGCACTGCTCGCGGTGGCACGCCGACGATATGTGTGGCTGTACGCCCTGATCCCACTGATGGCGTTCACACGCCCCGGCGTCCTGGCGTTCGCCCTGTTCCTGGCACTGTTCGGCATCTGGCGCTGGTTCACGCGCGCGCGTGAACCGCTGCGGGCTCCCGAGATCGCGCACATCATCGCCGCCGGCCTGCTCGCCGCGGTCGCGGGGTTCGCGTGGCAGTTCATCGCGGGATGGGTGACGGGGAACCCGGACGCCTATCTCGTCACGGAGATGGCCTGGCGGCGCAACTGGATCCTCGGTGACGCGACGTTCACGCCCTTCGAGCCGTTCCTCGCGGGAATCTCGTATTGGTTCGAGACGATGTGGCACCTCCCGCTCTGGCTCGGGTACGCCCTCGTCGGCGGGGGACTGCTCCTCATCGCGGTCGCCCTGATCGCGGTGCCGCAGGTGCGCCGGCTCGGCATCGAGATCCGCCTGTGGAGTGCCAGCTACCTCGTCTACCTCCTGCTCGTCTTCTTTCCGCAGTCGAGCATCTTCCGACTGCTGGTGCCCCTGTCGCCGCTGTGGGGCGCGTTCGCCGTTCCGCGCTCTCGCGCCTGGCGGATCGGCGTGCTGATCGCGTGTCTCGTGGGGCAGTGGTGGTGGATCTACAACATGTATGCCCTGGGAAGTACGAACTGGCAGGTCCCGTGACGCCGGATGACGGATGCCGCTTTCCCCAGGCGTGCCCGGGGCGTCGGCCCTCACGATAAACTTGACGTGCAGACCATCGATGAAAAGGAGCCGCAATGGCAGCCATGAAGCCGAGAACCGGAGACGGGCCGATGGAGGCCGTGAAGGAGGGTCGACTCATCATCGTGCGCGTGCCGCTCGAGGGAGGCGGTCGTCTGGTCGTCTCGGTGAACGACGCTGAGGCCAAGGAGCTCTACGACGTCCTGGGGGGCGTCGTCAACGCCGCGTAGTCGCTCGTTGCACGAACGGCCGGTCCGATCGGAGCCGCGCGGGCGGGTGGCGGGTGGCTC
>NZ_JBKFBD010000067.1:0-2132 GCF_053345975.1 Microbacterium sp. C23T
TGTCGACGACGGTTGAAGAACCGGCCAAAACGACGGGCGAAAACTAGGCCACCTGGTTGTCGTTTGCTCAGTCTGCCGGATCCTGCGTCTTGATGCTTGGGAGGCTGTCGATCCCTCGTCCGCGGAGCCGGTAGCTGGCGCCTTTGAGGGTGAGCACGTCGGCGTGGTGGACGATCCGGTCGATCATCGCGGCAGCGACAGCCTGGTCTCCGAAGACCCCGCCCCAGCCGGAGAACGGCAGATTCGAGGTCAGGATCAGCGAGGCGTGTTCGTAGCGGGACGAGACGAGCTGGAAGAAGAGATTGGCGGCGTCCTGTTCGAACGGGAGGTAGCCGACTTCGTCGACGATGATTAGCCCGTAGCGGCGCAGCCGAGTGAGCTCGTTGGGAAGCCGCCCCTGCCGGTGCGCGTCGGTGAGTCGGGTCACCCAGTCCGTCGCTGTGGCGAACAGCACTCGGTGCCCATGCCGGGCCGCGACGATCCCCAGCGCGGTCGCGAGGTGCGTCTTCCCGGTTCCCGGTGGGCCGAGCAGGACCACGTTCTGCGCTTCGAGAAGGAATCCGCCGGAGGCGAGAGCGGCGACCTGCTGCCGGGCGGTGGGTTGCGCGTCCCAGTCGAAGTCCTCGAGTGTCTTCCGGGCCGGGAACCCGGCGGCTTTGATCCGCAGCTCCGCGCCCGACGCGTTCCGCGCCGACACTTCGCGTTCGAGGACCGCGGCGAGGTAGTCCTCGAACGACCACCCCGCGTCGCGAGCTTGGTCGGCCATCCGGCTGGCGGCTTCGGTGATCCGGGGCGCCTTCAGTGCGCCGGCGAGGTAGGTGATCTGCTTCACCGACTCGGTGCTCTTGGCGGCCATCACGCCACCCCGCTGATCCCGAACGCGCGGTCGTAGTCGGCCAGATCCCGCGTCAGATCCGTGTCGGCGATGGGCGGTCGTGGCTGCTGGAACTGCTGCCGCAGCAGCTTCGCGGTCTCTCGGTGGGCCGGGTCGGTGACGACGGCGCCGCGCGCCCAGATGCGGCGGTGGTCGGCGAGGATCCGCCCGTCCAGCCGCACTCGGACCCGGTCGAGGTCCGCGGTCACGTCGACCATCCGGCCGATGGCTTGCGGGTCGACGGAGTAATCGCTGGCATCCAACCGCACGTAGTAATCCCGTCCCAGACGCACTCGCTCCCGCCAGCCCAGCTGCAGCGGGACCGGCGGCAACGGCAGCATCCGAGATCGGTCGTGCTCGATCAGATCGATCGGTCTGGCCTTGATCGTGCGGACCATTCGCGCGTTCGCGCGCTCGAGCCACTCAGCGAGCTGCAGGTTGAAGTCGACCGGTGAGCTGAAGGTGCGGCCGGGCATGAAGGACGTCTCCATCCACCCGTTGCGGCGCTCCACGATGCCCTTCGATTCCGGGTCGTAGGGTCGCAGCTGCACGACCTTGGTGGCCAGGGTGCCGGCGAACGCGGCGACGCCCTGGGCGAGCCGGCCCTTCTGTCCGATGCCGGGCTCGTTGTCCCAGATCAGCCGGCGCGGCACCCGCCCCAGTTGCTGAATCAGCTCCCACGACCCCAGCAGCAGGTCCTCGGTCTTGCGGGTCGGGATCATCCTCGCGGTGATGAACCGGGAGTGCGCGGCGACGATCACCAGCACCGGCAGCAGCACACTGCCACCGTCCTCGAGCGGGATCTTCCGCGGCGGGAACCACAGATCACACTGCGCCGCATCCCCGGCCGCCCACGACAGCCGGTCCGCCGGATCAACCGGGCGATGCTCCGGCCGCAGCCGCCTGACGTTCTCCCGGAACCAGGTGATTGAGCCGGTCCATTCGACGCGTTCTGCGATCACCGTCGCCGGCATCGACGGGTGCTCTGTCAGCAGCGCCCGCACCCGCGCCTCGAACGGGGAGAACGACGTCGCCTGCGACCTTCGCTGATACTTCGGCGGCCGGTCCGACCGCACCGCCGCAGCGACCGTGTCCCTCGCGATCCCGAGGTCCCTCGCGACCTGGCGCTGCGGAACCCCGTCCGCGACCAGCCGCCTGATCAACGCCCAATCTTCCAAGGAGATCACCCACCCAATCTGGTCTGGGTGGCCTAGTTTTCAAGCGTCGTTTTGGCCGAGTTCTCGAGCGTCGCCGACAC
>NZ_JBKFBD010000068.1:0-1624 GCF_053345975.1 Microbacterium sp. C23T
CCCCGGGCTCCCGGCCGCCACCCGGGTAGCCCTGGACGGGGGCGGTGGCGACGATCGCGCGATCGTCGGCGATGGAGTTTTCGGGCATGGCGAAGCATCCCTTCCTGCGAATTGGATTTGTGTGCCCCGGTCGTTGAGCGAGCGAGGAACGAGCGAGACGAAACGCCTGGAGACGTGCGAAGAGTCAGGCGCGTTTCGTCTCGCTTCGCTCGCTCAACGACCGGAGGTCTTCTCGGGGCTGAAGAGCATCCGTGCGAGGACGAGCATCATGACCGCGAACCCGCCGACGAAGGCGACCGGCGCCCACCACCAGCCGACGGTGAAGACGAGCACCGCGATGACGGCGAAGGTCACCAGCCAGATGACGGCGCTGTAGATGCCGAAACGTGCGGCGGTCTCGGGCTCGCGCTCGAACCGGTTCGGCGGTTCGCTCGTGTGCGCCTGGCGCGTCCAGGCCTTGTGGCGGTTCGTCTGGCTCGCTCCGAGGAACGCGAACAGGATGATCGAGGCGATGATGCCGAGCGCGGCGAACACGACGCCCCACACCGGCATCGAACCGAAGGCGACGAGCGCGACGAAGCCGAGCCCATAGGCGCCGAGCAGCGTGGCGAGGAAGTACCCGGCAGCGCGGTTCTGCGGCATCGGGTGGTTGGTCGTCGTCTCCTGCGAGAGCGAGTCGCCGACGAGGAGGCCGAGAGCGGTGGCCGCGAGGCCGAAGGCGCCGATCTGCGCGCCGAGCGGGATCGGCCACACGCCTGCCGCCCCGAGGATGCCGAGCGTGATGCCGATCACCGCGGCGATGGACCACACCACGGCGCGGACTACGAAGCCCGGCTTCGGACGCACGCGATGACGCTGCTGCAGGGCGGCATAGCCGTCCGCGTGCGGGCGGGGCGCAGCATCCACCGTCTCGTCGAGAAGAGCGCGGACGTCGCCGAGCTCGGCGATCGCGCGCCGCGCCGCCTCGGTCGGCGGCACACCCGCCGCCTCGAGTTCGTCGGTGCGGGCGACGAGGTTCGCGCGCACCTCCTCCTTCAGGTCCTGGGCGTCGGGCGTCATCTCGATGCCCTGGAACGCCTCGTCGAGGAGGCGATGGATGTCGGTGTTCATTGCTGGCTCTCCTTCACGTCGAGCAGTGAGTCGATGATGCGCCGGGTCGCGGTCCAGGCCGCGACGTTGCCGCGGAAGACCGCGCGGCCGGCGTCGGTGATGCGGTAGTACTTGCGGCGGCCGCCCTGGGACTCGTCGCCCCAGTACGACTCGACGAGTCCGTCCTTCTCGAGGCGGCGGTACGTGGCGTACAGCGTCGCCTCTTTGATCTCGTGATCGCCGCCGGTCGCATCGCGGATCGCCTTGTAGATCTCGAAGCCGTACGCGTCGCCGCGCCGCAGCACACCGAGCACGATCGTGTCGGTGTGGCCGCGCAGCAGGTCGGCCGCGAACGCGTCGTCTTGTGTCATGTCAAGTACTGTATCACGTCAAGTACTCATGAGCATCAACTACTTTGCGAGCTCGAATACCCGCCCTCTCCACCATGAACGCCTCCCCCCCCGCGGTCGGGGGGGGGGGGGGCGGGGGGGGGGGGGGGGCGGGGGGGGGGGGGGGGGGGGGGCTCGGGGTGGGG
>NZ_JBKFBD010000069.1:0-1177 GCF_053345975.1 Microbacterium sp. C23T
TCCCCCCTGGGCACCGCACCCGCGCCCCGCGGCCCCCGCCCCCCCCCCCCGCCGGGGCCGTCGTGTGCGTTCCCGACTCCGCGGTTGCTGGGCACCGTTCGGGCGGTGGGTCACGTGGACGCGGCGATGCCCTTGCGGAGCGAGGCCAGCTGCGGCACCGACTCGTCGCTCAACCGCACAGCCGGGTCGTCGGCCAGCGACCGCAGCGCCTCGACGGCGCCGGCGAGCAGGGCGACGGCATCGATCCGCTCGTCGAGCAGCGCTTGCAGCTGCACGCCGTCCGACACGGCGATGAGCCGCTGCGCCTCGTCCGCGGGATCGAGATCGGCCGGGATGAAGCCGGCATCCTGCTCCACGGTGATCGCCTCCGCGATCTGCTGCGCGACGCGCTCGTAGCGCTCGCGGAAGAATGCGTGCGCCTCGTGGTCGGGCGCGACGGCCTCGGCGGCGAACGAGTGCAGCAGGTGCACGAACCCGGGCACGTAGAGATTGAGGCGCACATGCTCGACGAGGAAGTCCAGAGGCCGGTCGGGCACGGCGTCGACGGCGCGCGCAGCCTGGGTGTCAGCATCCCATCGCTCGATGACGGCCTGAAGCAGTCCGTCGCGCGAGCCGAAGTAGTAGACGAGGTGCGCGGCCTCCACTCCGCTCTCGCGCGCGATCTCGCGCAGGCTGAGCCGCCGGAAACCGGCCCCCGCGATGGCGTGCATGGCCGCCGCGAGCATCTCGTCGCGCCGCGCCATGCCCTTCGCATACGACGGTTGCCTCATGTGCCCACCCTACGGGCGGAGCGGTCATCCTTGATGCTTCCCTCTCGCGAGGCCCGGCCCCGGCCCGCTGACGCGAGCACGGAGTCGGAGGACCTGCACCACACGCCGTGCTGAGGCATCCGTCACCGGCGCGTCGCTGAAATCTTCCGATTCTGTGCGCTCTCGCCGGAGTCGAGGCATCCGTCACCGTCAGGAAATGCGATTGGGCAGGTTCCCGCACGTGGCGTGCGGGAACCTGCCCGTGAATCCAGCGAGCCGGGGACGGATGCTGCGCCCCGGCGCCGGCGTCAGGCCGGCTGCTTCTCGTCCAGCACGTAGCCCGTCTCGCCGTGCTCGGCGAGGTCGACGCCGGCGACCTCGTCCTCGTTCTTGACGCGGAACCCGAGGGTCTTGTCGATCACGAAGCC
>NZ_JBKFBD010000007.1:0-137231 GCF_053345975.1 Microbacterium sp. C23T
ATCAGACACCGAACGACGCAACGCGCTACCCGACTGGCTGCACTTCTACAATCACCACAGGCAACACTCCGCCATCGGAGCCGCACCCATCAGCAGACTCAACAACCTGCCTGGACATCACACCTAGCCGGCCTGCAGAACTCCTTCGATTCGGGGTAGGCACCGGTGGGTCAGGGACTCATCAGCTTCCGCGCGAGCGGATCGAAGGAGTTCAGCAGACCGCGGCGGGGAGCGGGATTCGACAGGGTCGACCGCAGCGCGGCGAGCACCTCTTCTCGCCGGTAAAGGATGTCCTCCGCGATGGGTGGGATCGTCGTGTAACCCAGCGCTGCCGCCGCAAGGTCGCGGCGACGGTCGCGTTTCTGCGACTCCCACCCTTCGTGGTGCGCACGGCTGTCGCATTCGACGATGAGCCAGCCGTCGACCACGAAGTCGACGCGGCCGACCCCGGCGATCTTCACCTGGACCTCGGTCCGGCAGCCGAGCCCGCGCAGCATCAGTCGCATGATGGTCTCCGGCCCCGACTCCGATCGAGGGTCGAGCAGACGGCGAAGCCGCCGGTACTGCCGCGGCAGCAGCGAGAACACGGCGGCGATGCCAGCTTCGTCGACGAGTCCGTGGTGCCAGGCGCTGTCCAGGGTGGCGATCGCGTCGCGCGGTCTCTGGCACCGGCATGCCTGTGCGAGCGCCTCGAGGAGGTCGGCGGCGAGTGTCTCCCGCTCGCGCGTGGTGGCCCGCCAATGCGCCACCACGTCAGCGCCGCGCGGCGGCAGTCGGCTGGCGCCCTTGTCGACCTGCACGTGCAGGCGGTCGCTCGTGTGGATGAAGACGCCGATCGTGTGCAGCAGCGACACGCAGTCGAGCCGGGCGCCGAGCCGCGCCGCCGTGAGCAGAGCGGGGTGGACGCCTGGTTGACAATAGCGGCCCTTGCGCAGCCGAAGGAGGCCCCCGGTGCGCACGAGACCGGCGATCGTGTGGCGGCTGAACCCTGCGTCTGCCAGCGCGCCCGGGCCGAGGAAGGTCGCAGAGAACACCTGGGCCGCGAGCAGAGGGGGCGCGGGAACGGGCACCCCATCCATCCGACACGCTGGGGCGCAGGACTCGGGCCATCCTTGCCGGATCTGTGGATCCGGTGGGTCGCTCGACGGTTGGGGAGGAGTCCGCGCGACACAGCGCCAGCGCTGCAGAACTCCTTCGAACCCCGCCTAGCCGCCGCTCCGGCGGGCGATCAAGCGGTCGCAAGTCATCGATCGAAGGAGTTCTGCAGCGCCGACAGTGCCCATTGGTGGTCGGTCAGCGGCGGGCCACGTCGGGGTGTGACGCCAGGTACGCCTCGAAGGCCTCAGACGAGGTCTTCGAGGGGGTGAACCCGAACCCGTCCTTCAGCTTCGCGTTCGCGAGCACGGGACGGTAGCGGAGGAAGCGCACCTGTTCCGGGCCGTGGACGGTGAGGCGCAGCATCCGTCCCATCCGCAGGCCGAAGCCCAGCAGCCCGGCAGGCACGGTCACGACGGGCTTGCCGAGGCGCCGGGCGATCTCGGGCACGGTCACGCGGCCGTCGCCGGCGACGTTGTAGATGCCGGGAGGGCCGTCGGTGGCGGCGCGCGCCATCGCGGCGGCGACGTCGTCGACCCACACGAAGACGAAGGGCGACTCCGAGCCGCGCACCTTGAGGAGGGCGGGGCCGTCCCAGAGCGCCGTGATCTGGTTCTGCACCGTCGGGCCCAGGATCGTGCCGATGCGGAACACGACCTGCTCGAGCTCGGGGTGCGCCTCGCGGTATCCGGCGAGCAGCTGCTCGACCAGACGCTTGTGCTTCGAGTACGGGAACTCGTCGTTGCCCCGCACGGGGTCGCTCTCGCGCAGCCACTCGGGGTTGTCGGCGTGATAGCCGTAGGCGGCGCCGGACGACGACACCACGATCCGCTTCACACCGGCCTCCACGCACGCCTCGAGCACGTGCCGCGAGCCGTCCACATCCACCCGGTATTCGAGGCCGTGGTCGCGGCCGGGGTTGACGATCGCGGCGAGGTGCACGACGACGTCGATCCGGTGGCGGCGCAGCAGCGGCACGAGGCCGTCGGGACGGGTGACGTCGCACTCGTCGTACACGACGCCGTCGACGGGATGCTGCGGCCGCCGCAGGTCGCCGGCCACGACCAGCTCCACATCCGGGCGGGCGGCGAGGGCAGCGGCGACGCGCGAGCCGAGGAAGCCGGCGCCGCCGGTGACGAGGGCGCGGCGGCTCATGCGACGGGCTCCGCGGGATCGACCGACCCCGTCGCGGACCCGGTCGCGCCGTCCGCCGACGAGCGCAGCGCGTGGCGGGACGCGTCGCCCTTGGCGGAGCCCGTGCGCTTCTTGGTGTGCCGCGCCCAGAGGGCCGCGACGATGAGCCCCGCGATGATGTCCCAGATGCCCCACCAGCCGGCGACGATCGCCATGCCGCCGAGGCCCCCGAAGAACGCGAAGACGAGTCCGAGACCCAGGCCCGCGTTGCGGATGCCGACCTCGAACGTCATCGCCTTGCGCTCGCGGGTGCCGAGGCCGCCGACGACCGCGGTGCTGTACCCGATCGCCAGGGCGACCGCATCGTGGATCGTGACGACGAGGATGATGACGCCGAGGAACGCGACGAAGTAGGCCCAGTTGCCGACGAGTGCGGCGACGATGAAGCCGACGAGCGCGAGCAGCGAGAACCACTTCACGAACGGCTGCACGCGCTTCGCGAAGACGGGGAAGCGGTGCCGGATGAACAGGCCCAGCGCGAACGGCAGACCGATGATGAGCAGGATGTCGCCGAGCATCGCCCACGCGTCGAGCGACACCGCCTCGAGCAGCGTGCGCGCCGTCGGGTGCAGCGAACCCCAGAACGCGATCGACAGCGGCAGCACGAAGATGTAGACGATGTTCGAGACGGCGGTCATCGACACCGAGAGCGCCACGTTGCCGCCGGAGCGATGCGTGAGCACCTGCGAGATGTTGCCCGGCGGGCAGCAGGCGACGAGGATCATGCCGAGCGCCATGGACGGCGTCACCGGCAGGATCAGGGTCAGCCCGAACGTCACGGCGGGCAGCACGATGAGCTGCGCGAGGATCGCGATGACGAAGGGCTTCGGCTTGCGCGCGACGACCTTGAAGTCGTCCAGGGTCGTATCCAGCGCGATGCCGAACATGATCAGCCCGAGCACGACGTTGAGGATCACGAGTGTGCCCGGATTGAAGTTGAGCACGACGTCGTCGGGGTTCACGCCGTCACCTCCCGGCGGGCGGCACCGCGCGCCCGTCGCGGGCCGCGGGCTGCGGCATCCGTCTTCAGCGCCTGAGTGGCTGTGCGGACGGCGCCGCGGTAGGCGTCTTTGTTGACGTAGTACGACATGCGCTCGAGGCCCAGGTAGTTGTAGCCCCCGGTGAGGTCGGGCCACGGTTCGCCCGTCACGCGCGCCCGGAAGGCGGCCGCGCGGTCGGGGTGGCGCTGGAGTGCCGCCAGGTACGCGGCGATGAGCTCGGCCTGCTCGTACCGACCCTGCCAGCCGATTCCGGATGCCTCGATCATGCCCATCACGTAGAGCCCGTTGAACGTCGGGGTGAAGGTGTTGAGGAAGAGGCGCGGCGCCATGCCCGACCACGCGAGGGCGCCGCGGTCGACGAACGGGTAGTCGAGCTTGTAGCCGGTGGCGAGCAGCACCGTGTCGTACTCGGCCGACGACCCGTCGCGGAAGTGCACCGTACGCCCGTCGAAGCGGTCGATGTCGGGAACGATCCGCAGGTCGCCCTGGCCCAGGTGGTTGAGGATGAGCGTGTTGACGATGGGGTGCGACTCGTAGATCTTGTAGTCGGGCTTGGGGAACCCGAACCGCACGGGGTCGCCGGTGAAGGCGCGCAGCACCCGCGTGTCCACGAACTGCTTGATGCGCGCCGGGAGCGGCTTGCCCTGGTTGAGCGTGTCGGAGGGCTTGCCGAACAGATAGCGCGGCACGAAGTAGTAGCCGCGGCGCACGCTCATGTCGACGGATGCCGCGTGGTGCACGGCATCGACCGCGATGTCGCAGCCGGAGTTGCCCGCGCCGATGATGAGCACCCGCTTGCCGGTGAGCTGGGTCGCGGACTTGTAGGCGCTCGTGTGGAGGAGCTCACCCGTGAACTCACCACGGAAAGCGGGGACGTTCGGCTCGGCGAGCGTGCCGTTCGCGAGGATCACCCCGTCATAGCGCTGCTCGACCGGGCCGTCGCCGCCGGTCCCTGAGCTTGTCGAGGGGCCCTCGGCGCGCAGCATCCAACCGCCGTCGTCCGTGGGCTCGAGCGAGGTGATCTTCGTGTCGAAGCGGAATCGGGCGGTCAGCCCGAAGTGATCGGCGAAGTCGCGGAAGTAGGTGATGAGCTCGCGGTGGCTCGGGTAGTCGGCCTTCGTGCGCATCGGGAACTCGGCGAACTCGGTCGTGGTGCGCGACGAGATGAGGTGCGCCGACTCGTACATCGTGGAGCGCGGGTTCTCGATGTCCCAGAGGCCTCCGACCCCGCGCGACGCCTCGAAGCCGTCGAACTCGATCCCGGCCCTCTGCAGCGCCCGAGCGGCGGAGAGGCCCGAAGGCCCGGCGCCGATGATGGCATAGCGGTGCGCGCTCATGCGTCCTTCATTCCGTCTCCACACGTCGTCGTGTCGTCGGCGCGACGGTGCCGACCCCAGTTTCGAGAGCAACCCTAAGCGTTAGTCGGAATTAACCGAAATCCCGCGTCGCCTCACACGAAGACTGCCAGGATGCCCCGCACCAGCACCACCGTCGCGCCGGCCCACGCGATGGCCAGCATCGCCACCCGGGCGATCCGCGGCGACACGTTGCGCGACAGGATCGTGCCGATCGCGATGCCGGCGATCGTGGCGACCACGAGGGTGCTCACGTCCTCGATGGGGGAGACGGGCAGCCCACGCAGCGCCACGGACGCGATGCCGAATGCCAGGAAGATGACCTGCACGCTGGCCGCGAAGCGGCGCTGCGGCCACTTGTCGCCGACCGCGTACGCGGCCAGTGCGGGGCCGGACAGGCCGCTCGCGGCGTTCATGAAGCCGGCGGCCGATCCGGCGACGATCGCGCCTGTCCGACCGGACAGCGACGCCGAGAGCGCGGGGATGTGACTCGCCACGAGCGCGAAGTACGCCATCGCGGCGATCAGCAGGAGCAGGGCGGCCTCCGGCAGCAGGTGCACCAGCAGCACGCCGAACGGCGAGGCCAGCAGTCCCGGCCAGATGAGCCACCACGTGCGCCGCCATTCGACGTGCTTCCAGACGAACGGGACCGCGGTGCACGCGGCCACGAGGGCGAGCAGCACGGCGATCGTGACCCCTTCGACCGGTCCGTAGAGCACGACGATCGGCCCCACGAGCACCAGCACGAACCCGAGTCCGGTGATGCGCTGGATCACCGCCGCGACGAAGGCCGCGATCGCCGCGAGGACCAGCGTGAGCGCCACGGGGTCAGCCCTGCGCGAGCGCGAAGGCTCCGACGAGCTCGGTGAGCTGGTCGCGCATGTCCTCGTCGGAGATCGTCGGGGTGTTGTCGCCGGCCTGCAGGCCGTAGTCGCCGAACGAGGAGTGGCTCGCGCCCTCGATCTCGTGCATCTCGGCGTCCTCGGGCAGCAGGTGGCGGGCGTCCGCGATCTTCTCGGGCGTCGAGAGCCCGTCCTCGCTGCCGGAGACGCTGATCACCGGCAGACCCGACTCCGACAGGTCGTTCGAGCAGTAGGAGCCGAACAGGGCCAGGCCGTCGGCGTCCGACGCGAGCTGGCACGCCCGGACGCCGCCGAGCGAGTGCCCGCCCACCAGCCACGTGTCGACGTCGGGCGCGAGGCCGGTGAACGTCGACAGCGGCCGGACATCGAAGAACGCGAGGTTGAGCCACGGCTTGGTGATGACGACGGTGACGCCGTCCTCGGCGACGAGGCCCGAGACCTTGTACGCGTACGCCCACGGGTCGACCTTCGCCCCCGGGATGTACACCAGTCCCACGTCGGCGGACTCGCCGGTGGGGGAGAGCACGATGCCCGCGTCGGTGTCGGTGATCTCGATGCCGGGGTTCGCCTTCACCTCCGCGAGCGGATCCGCCTCGGCGCCCATCACGCCGACCTGGCTCCAGATGAGGATGCCGACGACCGCGAGCACGATGAGCGCCCCGATCGAGCCGAGGATCCACCACAGCACCCGCAACCCGCGTCGGCGGGGCTTGGCCGCCGGCGCGGAGGGGGCGCCCGTCGCGGGGTCGGCGTCGGGTGCGGGATCGGCGTCGCGTGCGTTCACCTCACGAGCGTAGCCCGGCGGGAATCTACCCTTTCGCGCTTCCGAGCTCCGCCTGCCGGGCCGCCACGACCGCCTCGACCTTCGGGAAGAGTGGATGCTGCGGCTCGAGGCCCGTGACCGACTCGGTGAACGAGGCGGCATCCTGTTCTCGCAGCATCCGCTGCAGGTCCACCGACTGGGCGTCCTCGGTGTCGTCGAACGCGAGCGCCGCACCCATCGCCGCGACCAGCGCGTCGACGCCGAGCCCGCGCTCGGCGGCCTCGGCCGCCGGACCCACGAACCGCTCGTGCCGCGAGAGCTTGCGCAGCGGCTGCCGCCCGACGCGCCACACGGTGTCGGGGAGCGCCTTGTTGCGGAACCGGCCGAGGATAGTCGCGCGGTAGTCAGCCAGCGAGGCCGCGTCGAGCCCGTGCTTCGCTTCCAGCAGCGCCGACGTCTCTTCGAGCGCAGCCTCGACCCGCGACGCGATCGCCGGGTCCGCCAGTGCCCCGGCGATCCCCTCGACCCCGGCCTGCGCCCCGAAGTAGGCCGTGGCCGCGTGCCCGGTGTTGACCGTGAAGAGCTTCCGCTCGATGTAGGGCGCGAGGTCGTCGACGAAGTGCGCGCCCGGGATGTGGGGCGGGTCGTCGCCGAACGGCGGCCGCTCGATCGCCCACTCGAAGAACGGCTCGACGGTGACGTCGACGCCGGCGCCCTCCGGCTGGGCCGGCACGATGCGGTCGACCGCCGTATTGGCGAAGACCGCGCGGGCGGCGAGAGCATCCCATGCGTCGCCGGCGAGAGCCTTGATCTCGTCGCGCAGCAGGTCGGTGGCATTGATCGCGTTCTCGCACGCCATGATCTGCAGCGGCGGGCTCGAGGGGTCGCGGAGCGCCAGCCCTGCGACGATGTGCGGCGCGACGAACTTCAGGATCGTGGGTCCGACCGCCGTCGTGACGACGTTGGCCCCGGCGATCTCGTCGATGACCTTGTCGGGGTGCTCCGCGCTGTTGATGGCTGTGAAACCCGTCACCACCGTGTCGCGACCGCCCTCGCCCACCTCGTGCACCGTGTAGCGGGACACGTGGTTGATCGCGTCGACGAGCGGGGCGGCGACGTCCGAGAAGACGAGCTGGTACCCGCCCTCGTGCAGGAGCAGCCCGACGAACCCTCGCCCGATGTTGCCGGCCCCGAAGTGGACGGCCTTCATCACACGCCTGCCGCCGACACCAGGCCGAACAGCTCCTCCGGCGTCTGCGCGGTCTTGAGGCGTTCGACCTCGTCCTCGTCCGAGAAGAGGATCGCGATCTGCGACAGGATCTCGAGGTGCTCGTCGCCTTTGCCGGCGATGCCGACCACGAAGGTCACGGGGTTGCCGTCCCAATCCACGCCGCCGTCGTAGCGCACGACCGACAGCGCCGACTCGAGGATCTCGCCCTTGGTCTCGTTGGTGCCGTGGGGGATCGCGAGCTCGTTGCCCATGTACGTCGACACGGTCTGCTCGCGCTGGAGCATCGCGTCGTAGTAGGCGCCGGTCACCGCGCCCGCCGACTGGAGGATGTCGGCCGCCTCCCGCATCGCCTCGTCCCGTGTCGCGCTCCCGGAGTGGATGCGCACCTGCCCGATGCTCAGAACCTCGCGTGCCATGTTCTCGCCTTTCTCGTCGTTCGTCTCTGGTGTCGTCGGAGGAGATACGGATGCCGCGACCCGCCGCCCGTACCGAGCAGCGGGGCGCGGCCGTGCCGAGGGCGATGGGGCCGGGGGCTTCTCGCCCGCCCGGCCCCACCGCGGTCTCAGCTACGCAGTCCCATCCTCGTGCTGGGCGCGGACAAGGTCCACGACCTCGTCGTAGCGCGGCGAGTTCATGAAGTTGTCGACCGACACGTGCACCGAGCCCGGCGTCTTCTGCCGCGCCCGGTCGGTGAGCTGGTTCTGCGTGATCACGAGATCCGCCGACGCGTCCAGGGCCGCGATCGCCTTGTTGGTGACCGTGACGTCCTCGATGCCCGCCTTCTTGATCTTGTTGCGCAGCACGCTCGCGCCCATGGCCGACGAACCCATGCCCGCGTCGCACGCGAACACGATGTTCTTGATCTCGCGCTCGGTCATGGTGGCGGGCTCGATGCCGCCGTCCGCGCTCGTGGCGGCGCCGCTGCGCAGGCCGTCGAGCGCCGCCGACGTCTTGCCCTTGGCGGCCGCGGTCTGCGTGATCGCCGCGCCGAACGCGTCGTCGGTCGCCGCCATCGCCTCGAGGTCGCGCTTGCGCGACGCCCGCAGGATGACCCACGAGATGAGGAACGTCACGGTGGCGGCGAGCACCACCGAGAGCAGCACTGCGACATACGAGTTGTTCGCGACTTGAGCGATCACCGCGAAGATGCTGCCCGGTGCGGCCGGTGCTCTCAGGGCACCGCCGAGGAGCATGTTCGTCGTGACGCCGGTCATGCCGCCCGCGATCAGCGCGAGGATCAGCATCGGCTTCATCAGCGCGTACGGGAAGTACACCTCGTGGATGCCGCCGAAGAACTGGATCACCGCGGCGCCCGGGGCGGAGGCGCGCGCGGCGCCGATGCCGAAGAACGTGAACGCGAGGAGGAGACCCACACCGGGACCGGGGTTGGCCTCGAGCAGGAACAGGATCGACGAGCCGGTCTCGGCGGACTGCTGGATGCCGAGCGGCGTCAGCACGCCGTGGTTGATGGCGTTGTTGAGGAAGAACACCTTCGCCGGCTCGATGATGATGCTCGTCAGCGGCAGCAGGTTCATCGAGACGAGCCAGTCGACCGCGTTGCTGAGCACCTGCATGATGCCGTTGACGACCCATGCGATCGGGTAGAAGCCGATGATCGCGAGCACGAAGCCCCAGATGCCCGCCGAGAACATGTTCACGAGCATCTCGAAGCCGGCCTTGATCTTGCCTTCCCACAGGCTGTCCAGCCACCGCATGGAGTACGCGCAGATCGGCGCCATGATCATCGCGCCGATGAACATGTGCACCTGGCCGAGCTGGTTGTCGGCGGGGAGGTCGGCGTTGATCTGCGCGATCAGGTAGTCCGACCCCGCGATCGCGCCGAACGTGCCGATCGAGGCCACCACGCCGCCGCGCACGCCGTAGATGATGTTGCCGCCCGTGTAGGCGATGAGGATCGGCAGGAGGTAGTGGATGAAGGGCCCCACCAGCGTCGCGAGCGCCGGGACCGGGGTCCAGCCGACCGCGATGAAGAACGCGGTGAAGATGCCCCACGCGATGAGGGCGGGGATGTTCGGCATGATCATGCCGGACAGGAACGTGCCGAAGCGCTGGACTCCGACCCGCGCCTTGCTGGTGCCCGAGGCGGGCACTGACGCCGTTGTCATTTTGCTGTCTCCCTTGTGTGTGGGTGTCCGGGCCGCCGGGGCGACCTATCGGGTGGCCGCCTGCTGGGCTGCGGACCGGGCGGATGCCGCGTCATTGGCGGCGAGTGCGGCCGTGGCGATGTCGCGCGCCTCGGCGATGGTGTGCTGGAGAAGGGTGGCGCGCACGTCGGCGAGGGCCGTGGGTGCCATGGACAGGCTCGTGGCGCCCAGGCCGACGAGCACGACGGCGAGCAGGGGATCTGCCGCCGCCTCACCGCAGATGCCGACCGGCTTGCCGTTCGCGCGGCCGGCGTCGCCGACCTCGCGGATCAGGCGCAGCACCGCCGGGTGCCACGGATCCTGGAACGACGCGACCGATCCGAGGAGCCGGTCTGCGGCGAGCGTGTACTGCGTGAGGTCGTTGGTGCCGATGGAGGCGAAGTCCGCGTCCACCAGGATGCGGTCGGCGAGAAGCGCGGACGAGGGCACCTCGACCATGACGCCGGCGGTCTTGATGCCGTAGTCGCGGGCGAGGGCGGTGAAGTACTCCGTCTCCTCGACGGTGGCGATCATCGGCGCCATGACCCACAGGTCGGCGTCGGTGGCGGCATCCGCTTCGGCGAGGGCCGTGAGCTGTTCGCGCAGGATGTCCTCGCTGGCGCGGAGGGCACGGATGCCTCGGAGCCCGAGCGCGGGGTTCTCCTCGTGCGCGTCGTTCAGGAACGCGAGCGGCTTGTCGGCGCCGGCGTCGAGCACGCGCACGACGACCTTCTTGCCCGGGAACGCGGAGAGGAGCTTCGTGTACGACTCGCGCTGCTGCTCGACGGTGGGTGCCTGGTTGGAGCTCAGGAACAGGAACTCGGTGCGGAACAGTCCCACACCCTCGGCGCCCAGCGCGACCGCGTCGGCGGCGCCTTCCGGGTTGCCGAGGTTCGCCAGCAGCGGGATCGCGGTGCCGTCCGCGAGGGCGCCGTCGGTGATCGGAGCGGATGCTGCGGACGCACGTGCGTCTGCGCGGTTCTGCGCCCGCTCGAGCTCGTCGGCGGTCGGGTCGGTCGTCACGACGCCGGCGGCGGCATCCACGATCACCGTCTCGCCGTCGCGCAGTCCCGTCGCCGAGGTGGCGCCCACGATCGCGACGATCGACTTCTCGCGCGCGAGGATCGCGGTGTGAGAGGTCGGGCCGCCCTCGGTGGTCACGAGGGCCAGCACCTTGGTGAGGTCGAGGAGCGCGGTGTCGGCCGGTGCGAGGTCCTTGGCGACGAGCACGAACGGATGCCCGGGATCCGGCACGCCCGGGGCCGGCACCCCGCGCAGCCGGGCGATCACGCGCTGCGCGACGTCGTCGAGGTCGGCGGCGCGCTCGCCGAGGTAGCCGCCCATCGCCGTGAGCTGATCGCGGAACGACGCGAACGCGTCGTACACCGCGAACTCACCGGTCTTGCCCTGCGCGAGCCGCGTGCCGATCTCGTCGGCGAGGGTCGGGTCCTCGGCCATCATGGCCTGCGCCTCGAGCACCTCCTGCGCGGCGCCGCCCGCCTGCGCGCCGCGGGCCTCGAGCTCTCGCGCGACGGCGGCGACGGCATCCGTCACGCGCGCCTTCTCCTCGTCGGCACTGATCGTGCTCGGCGCGTCCGACGGAGCCGGCGCGGGCTCCGCCATTCGCGCGACGGGTCCCTGGGCGACGCCCAGTCCGATTCCCACACCCCGGAGTTCGGTCATGGTTCAGGCCTCCGCGTCGTGGTCGGTGGTCAGCAGTTCCGCGAGCGTGTCGAGCGTCGACTCCGCCCCGTCGCCGTCTGCCGTGAGGGTCACGTAGTCGCCCTGCTCGATGCCGAGCGCGATCACGCCGAGGATGCTCGCTGCATTCACCGGGCTCCCCGCGTCCTTCGCGATGGTGATCGGGATGCCGGCATCCTTCGCCGCCTGCGCGAACAGCTTCGCCGGACGCGCGTGCAGACCGTGCGCCGATCCGATCCGGACGGTGCGGGAGATGGGTGGCATGTCGTGACCTCTCTGTCTGTTCCTGGTTCGTCGCGGGTGAAGTTCAGTCCTGGAGCGGCGGCACCGCATCCGCGGCCGGGAGCGGCCCCCCGGGGCTCCCGATCGCGGCGCGGACCAGCGCGAGTGTCCGCGTGCCGTCCCGGTCTCCGAAGATGTCGGGCGGCAGCAGCACCACCGTCGTGCCTCGCGCGGCGGCATCCCGTTCTATGCGCTCGAGCGCATGGACCAGGTGCGGACCGACGAGGACGACGTCGGCGGCATCGAGATCGATCGGAAGCGACTGCTCGGTGCCGGCGAAGGCGGAATAGTCGAGTCCCTCTGCGTGGGCCGCGTGACGCACGCGCTGAGCGACGAAGGTGCTCGAGGCACCCGCTCCGCAGACCACCAGGATCCTCATCGATCCGCCTCCTCTTCTGGCCATTCTTGTGAGAACGCTGGGAGCGGCACAACCACTCCTTCTTCCGCGGGGGCGGAAACGCGGAAGCGGCCGACGGCCTCGGGCGACGGTGCGCGTGGTTGACTGGGCGTGTGACCCGAGCCCGGCAAGATCGTGTGCTCGGACTGCTCCTGCGCGACGGCGACTGGGTCACCGCATCCGCTCTGGCCGACGCGCTGGGCGTGACTCCGCGCAGCATCCGCTCCTACGTCACCGCCGCGAACGCGCGGGTGGCGCCGGGCGTCGCTGTGGAATCCGGGCCGCAGGGCTACCGCGCCGGATCCGATGCCGCGGCGGCTCTCCGGGCGGGCGGCGACACGGGCACACCACGCGATCGGCTGCACACGCTGGTGCGTTCGCTGCTCGACGCCCCGGAGGGCATCGAGGTGTTCGAGACCGCCGACGCGCTCCATGTCTCGCCGGCCACGCTCGACGCCGACCTCGCCCGCGTCCGCGGGCTCCTCGGCGGAACCGAGCTCACCCTCGAGCGCTCCGCGTCCCGCGCCCGGCTGCGCGGCACCGAGGGCGCGCAGCGACGCCTGCTGAGCAGGCTCGCCCACGACGAGATGGATGCGGGCTCCTTCGACCTCGCCGCCCTCCGCCGCACGCTCGGCGAGGGATCGGTCGGCGCCCAGGCGTTCGGCCCCTTCAAGACAGAGCTCGTCGCGCGCCTCGGCGAACTGGGCTGGTTCGTCAACGAGTTCGGCATCGCCGACGTCGTCATGCACATCGCGATCGCCGCAGACCGCACGTCGCGCGACCGCCCGCTCGACGCGGCCGGCGGCAGCGCGGCGGAGCGGCCGACCCAGAGCCAGGTCGCCGAGATCATCGCGGAGCTGTCCGAGCGGCACCTCGGCGTGCGGCTCGGCAGCGCCGATCTGCAGCACCTCGCGACGCTGGTGCTGACGCGCGTCGTCGCTCCCGACGGCCATGAGGACGCCGCATCCGGGACCGCTCCGTCGTCACTCGATCCCGAGGTCGAGGCCGTGGTGCGCGAGGTCGTGACGGCGGCCGCCGACGAGTTCCTCGTCGACATCGCGCACGACGACTTCGTGGCTCGGCTCGCGCTCCACGTCCAGAACCTGCTGCACCGCGCCCGCGAGCAGGCGTGGTCGCGCAACCCTTTGACGCGGTCGCTCAAGTCGACGTACCCGATGATCTTCGAGGTCGCGGTGTTCATCGCGAGCCGGCTGCAGCAGCGACTGGGAATCCCGCTTCCCGACGACGAGATCGCGTACATCGCGATGCACGTCGGGGGTCGGCTCGAGCGCAGCCGCCGCGCCGACCAGCTCCTCACCGCGACCATCGTGTGCCCCGGCTACTACGACCTGCACGAGCTGCTGCGCTCCAGCGTCGACCGCTCGCTCGGGCAGGCGATCGAGGTCGTGGGCGTCGAGACCCGCGTCGATCCCGACTGGGCCTCGATCGACACCGACCTCGTCCTGACGACGATCGACCCGCCCACGACGAACGACCGGATCGTGCGCATCCAGCCGTTCCTCACCGACGCCGACGTCGAGCGCGTGCAGGCCGCTGCCGGGAGGATCCGGCGCTCGCGCCGCCTCGCGCGGCTGCGCGCCGAGCTGGAGCGCTACTTCGAGCCGTCCGCGTTCCTCCGCGGCCTCGATGAGGCTGCCGGCGAGGAGGGCGTGATCCGGGGGCTGGGCGCCCTGCTGCAGGCCAGCGGCGTCATCGACGCCGAGTACGTCGAGCGCACGATCGAGCGCGAGCGCCTGTCATCGACCGCGTTCACCGACGCCCTGGCGGTGCCGCACGCGCTCGAGATGACGGCATCCCGCACCGCCATCGCCATCGGCATCGCCGACCCGTCGATCCCGTGGGGCGACGGGCGCGTGCAGGTCGTGGCGCTCGTGGCGTTCTCCGAGACCGACCGCGAGGCCTTCCAGACCGTGTTCGAGCAGTTCGTCGAGGTGTTCAGCGAGCGCGACAGCGTGCAGCGCCTCGTCCGCCGGGGCACCGACTTCAACGCCTTCCTCGACGAGCTCGTCGCCGTCATCGACGGCTGAGCCCGCCGAAGCCTGAGCCCGAGCCTGCCGCATCAGTCTTCGGGAACGGATGCTGCGCCCTCGGGTCAGCCGCGGGCGAGGCGCTCGGTGAGGTCGAGGCGGACGGCGGGCCACTCGGTCGGGAGGATCGAGAAGACCACGGTGTCGCGCAGGGTGCCGTCGGGGCCGAGGCGGTGGTTGCGGAGCACGCCGTCCTGTTTGGCGCCGAGGCGCGCGATCGCGGCGCGGGACTGGCGGTTGTGCCAGTGCGTGCGGAACTCCACCGCGATGGCGTCGCACTGATCGAACGCGTGGGCGAGAAGCAGCAGCTTCGAGGCGGTGTTCACGGCCGTGCGCTGGGCTTCGAGTCCGATCCACGTGTGCCCGATCTCGACGTGCCGGTTGGCCTGGTCGATGTTGCAGAACGTGGTCGTGCCGATCACTCGCCCGGTATCGAGCCGACGCACCGCCCACGGGTTCATGTGCCCCTCGTCGCGCCACGCCAGCCGCTGCGCGATGTCGGCGGCGATGCCCTCGGGGCGCGGCACCGAGGTGTACCAGGTGTGCTCCAGCCCCACCGCCGCGGCAGCGAGGTCGGCCTCGTGCTCGAGGGAGAGGGGTTCCAGCCGCACGTGCGCGTTCTCGAGGGTGACCGGCGAGGTGAGGAGCATGTTCCGAGCGTAGGCCGCGGGTGCGCGGAACCATGCCGGATGGGCATCGTGCGAAGCAACCCGATCGCGTTGACGTCCACATGCGCGCCCGCGCGTCGTCATACTTCGCAATTGTTCGCCCCGCCCGGCCCTCGCCTCCGGAGCCCCGCCTAGGCTCGAACGGTGCGTCCATTCCGGCGCATGCACAGCGAAGAGGACTCGAAACAGATGAAGACGAAGAGGCGAGTGATCGCCCCCATCGCACTGGCACTGGCGGCGACCATCGGTCTGGCCGCCTGCGCGCAGGGCGATGCCGCACCCGAGACGTCCGGTGCCGAGGCCACCGGCCAGCTCACCTACGCGATCGCGAGCGACCCGTCGTCGCTCAACCCGATCAACGTCAGCGACCGCTGGGGCCTGACCGTCACGAACATCGTCTACTCGCCGCTCGCGCGGGTCGAGGGCGACGGCACCGTCGTCAACGAGCTGGCCGAGTCCATCGAGCCCGCCGACGACGGCCTCTCGGTCACCGTCACGCTGAAGGACGGCCTGAAGTGGTCCGACGGCGAGCCTCTCACGGCCGATGACGTCGTCTTCACGTACACGAACAAGGCCGTCCGCGAGAACGGCAACGCCGACCTGCTGTACGTGGGCGACCAGCCCATCACCGCCGAGGCGACCGACGAGCGCACCGTGGTCTTCCACCTGCCGAGCGTCAGCGCCGCGGCCCTCAGCAACATCGCGACCGAGACGTACATCATCCCCGAGCACGTGTACGGCGACGTCACCGACTTCTCGGTGACCGAGCTCGACCCGCTCGCGGTCGGTTCCGGCCCCTACACGCTCACCGAGTACGAGCGCGGCCAGTACCTCACGTTCGAGGCGAACGAGAACTACTACGGCGCGGCGCCGAAGATCCCCGAGCTGACGCTGCGCATCGTGTCGGACCCGAACACGACCAAGACGGCGTTGCAGACCGGTGAGGTCGACGCGTCGTTCGCCACGCCCGACGCGATCGCCGAGCTCGAGGGCGCGGGACTCAACGTCTACCCGTACGCCGAGGGCCGCGTGGCCTACCTGGGCCTCAACGCCGCGAAGCTCACCGACCAGAAGGTCCGCCAGGCGATCTTCTTCGCCCTGAGCCGCGACGACATCAACACTGCCGCGTTCCTCAGCGACGACTACTACGAGAACGCCTACACGATCCTTCCGCCGAGCAACGCGTTCGCGACCGAGGACGTCGAGAAGTACGAACAGGACGCGGATGCCTCGGCAGCCCTCCTCGAGGAGGCCGGCGTCTCCGACCTCTCGTTCACGCTCGCGTACGCCGGGGCCGACCCCGCGCAGAAGACCGAGGCGACCCTCATCCAGCAGCAGCTGAAGGACGCCGGCATCACGGTGGAGCTCGCGGGCATCGAGCCCGCCGCGGTCTTCGAGGAGATCCAGAAGGGCGCCGACTCGCAGTACGACGCGTTCCTCGGCGGCTACATCATGGGTCAGGACCCCGACGCCTACAGCCTGCTGTACCGCACGGGCGCCTCGGCGAACTACTTCTCGTACTCGAACCCGGCCACGGACGCGCTGTTCGACCAGGGTGCTGTCGAGCTCGACCCCGAGGCCCGCACGGCGATCTACGCCGACCTGCAGGCGCAGATCGCCGAGGACGCGGTGGTCTTCCCGCTCGCCGACAACCTCAAGATCCTCGCCGTGAACCCGCGGATCGGCGGCGTCGAGGACGCCAAGCTGGTCCCGATCTACACGTTCGAGAACTTCGGGCTCCTCACCGAGCAGTAGAACGCCGAACGTCGCGGACGCGCCGCGCGGAGGTGGGCCCACGCGCCCCGAGGCTCCGCGCGGCGCGCCAGCGCCGCGTGGAGGGGGCGTGGGGAGTCCCGGCACCGGGGCCCGTGACGTCGTCCTGTGTCCGGGACGCTGCGCCGCAGCATCCCGGACACCGCCCGTGAAAGGAGAACGATGGCGGTCTACATCCTCCGCCGCCTGCTGCAGGTCGTGCCGATGCTGCTGCTCGTGACGTTCGTCGTCTTCGCGCTGCTGCACGCGGCGCCGTACGACGTCGTCGACACCATCACGACGCCGCAGATGTCGGAAGAGACCAAGGCCGCCATGCGCGAGCGGTACGGCCTCGACCAGCCCATCGTGGTGCAGTACGGCCTCTGGCTCGTCAATGTGCTGCAGGGCGACTTCGGCTACTCGCTCGCCAGCCGCCACTCGATCGCCGAGGAGCTGGCCGCGCGCATCCCCAACACGATCATGCTCGTGGCTCCCGCGTACCTCGCGGCGCTGCTGCTCGCGGTGGTGCTCGGCCTCATCGCGGGCTCGCGCCGCGGCACGGTCGTCGACAAGGCCATCGACGGTCTCGCGGGCATCGGCATCGCGACGCCGTCGTTCTGGTTCGCGCTGCTCGTGATCTACGTCTTCGGGTACCAGCTGCGGTGGTTCCCGATCATCGGCATGCACTCCGTCGGCAAGCAGGGGGATCCCGTCGACTTCCTCATGCACTTCGTCATGCCGTTCCTGGTGCTTGTGGTCGCGTTCTTCCCCGAGCTCGCGCGGTACGTGCGATCGGCGACGATCAGCCAGTTCTCGCAGGACTACGTGCTCGTGCAGCGAGGGTTCGGCGCCTCTCGGCGTCAGGTGCTCACCCGCCACGTCGGCCGCAACGTGATGCTCCCGATCATCACGCAGCTCGGTCTCGCCCTGCCGATCCTCGTCACGGGTGCCATCGTGACCGAGTCGATCTTCGGCTGGCCCGGGATCGGCCCCTACTTCCTCACGGCGACCCGCAGCCTCGACTACCCGGTCGTGCTCGCGGTGCTGCTGCTGTCGGCGGTGCTCGTCATCGTCGGCAACCTCATCGCCGACGTGCTGTACGTCGTCGTCGACCCGCGCATCCGGATCGGAGCGGGCTCATGACCACGACGACCACTCCGAACGTCGCGGCGGTCGTCGACGCGACCACGCTGGTGCACCGGACGCGCTCGTTCCGCTCGGTCTCGGCACTGCTCGCGATCGCGTTCCTGGTCGTCGTGGGGCTGGTCGCGCTCCTCGCACCGCTGCTGCCCCTCGACCCGTCGACCACCGACCTCGCGATCCGCTGGCAGCCGCCGAGCGCCGCGCACTGGTTCGGCACCGACGAGCTCGGCCGCGACTACTTCTCGCGGGTCGTCTACGGCGCCCGCATCTCGCTGACCGTGGGCATCCTCGCGATGGCCGCCGCGACCGCCATCGGCGTCATGGTCGGGCTCATCGCGGGCTACGCCGGCGGACGCGTCGACGACGCCCTCATGCGGTTCGTCGACTTCCTCTCGTCCATCCCGTGGATGGTGCTCGTGATCGTCGCGAGCGTCTTCCTCAAGCCGGGCCTCTGGACGATCATCTTCGTGATCGGCGTCTTCTCGTGGATGGCGACGGCCCGCCTCGTGCGGGCCGAGACCCTCACGCTGCGTGAGCGGGCGTTCGTCCGCTACGCGCGGTACATCGGCGTGCGGCGCGAGCTCGTGATGTGGCGACACGTCGTGCCCGACGCGGCGCCGACGATCATCGTCGCCGCGACAGCGAGCATCTCGACCGCGATCCTCACCGAGTCGGCGCTCAGCTTCCTCGGGCTAGGGATCCAGCCGCCGATGGCGTCATGGGGGAGCCTGCTCGAGAGCGCGCAGGGAAGCCTCCAGACCGCGCCGTATCTCGCGCTCATCCCCGGTGTGCTGATCCTGCTCACCGTGCTGTCGTTCAACGTGCTGGGCGACGCGCTGCGTCAGTCGGTCAGCGAAGGAGGAGCGTCATGACGTCGACGAGCGATGTGCTGCTCAGCGTCGACGGGCTCGACGTCGACCTGCCCGGCCGCACGGGCGGTCGTGTGACCGTGCTCGACGACGTCTCGTTCGACGTCCCGCGCGGGCGCGTGGTGGGCATCGTCGGCGAGTCGGGCTCGGGCAAGACGATGCTGCTGCGGGCGCTCATGGGGATCCTCCCCGACGGTGCGAACCGCGAGTGGCGCCGCGTGCTCCTCGACGGAGAGGACGTCACGTCCTCGCGCCGTCGGCTGCCCGCGGCCATGGTCTTCCAGGACCCGATGACCTCGTTCAACCCGCTCGTGCGGATCGGCGCGCACCTCACCGAGGTGGCGCAGCGGTTCCAGAAGGTAGGCAAGCGTCAGGCGACTGTGCTCGCCCGCGAGGCACTCGCCGCCGTGCGCATCCCCGAGCCCGATCGCGTGCTGTCGCGGTACCCGCACGAGCTCTCGGGCGGCATGCGCCAGCGTGCGATGATCGCGATGGCCCTGCTGGCGCAGGCCGAGCTGCTCCTCGCCGACGAGCCGACCACGGCGCTCGACGCCACGATCCAGGCCCAGATCCTGGCACTCCTGCGCACCCTCCAGGCTGAGCGGTCGCTCACCGTGCTCATCGTCACGCACGACCTGGGCGTGGTCGCCGCCGTCTGCGACGACGTGCTCGTGATGAAGGACGGCCGCATCGTCGAATCGGGCAGCGTGGATCGCGTCTTCCGCGAGCCGCACCATCCGTACACGAAGGAGCTGTTGGATGCTGCGCCCGACGCCCCCGCAGAACTCGGGGCGCATGCCGACCAAGGAGGCGACGCGTGAGCGCTGAAACCCCGACCCGCACCGCGGACCTCGTCGAGGTGCAGGGGCTCGTCAAGACCTTCCCGCAGCGCAACGCCTGGGGACGCACCGTCGGCACGACGCGCGCCGTCGACGGGATCGACCTGACCATCCGCCGCGGTGAGACGCTGGCGCTCGTGGGGGAGTCCGGCAGCGGCAAGTCCACGCTCGGGCGCTGCATCCTGCAGATGGACGAGCCCACGAGCGGCACGGTCACGTACGAGGGCGTCGACCTCACGGGGCTTCCCCGCGCGAAGCGCGCGCCGTACCACCGCTCGATGCAGGTGATCTTCCAGGACCCGTTCTCGTCGCTCAACCCGCACCGGACGGCACTCCAGAACGTGATGGAGCCCCTGACGGTGCTCGCCCCCGACTCCGATCCGCGCTCGCGCGCCATCGAGGCCCTCGCCGCCGTGGGGATCGACGGGGATGCCGTGAACCGTCGCCCGCGCGCGTTCTCGGGCGGTCAGCGCCAGCGCATCGTGATCGCCCGCGCGATCGCCGTGCGGCCCGGCTTCGTGGTCTGCGACGAGCCGCTGTCGGCGCTCGACATGTCGATCCAGGCGCAGGTGACCGACCTCCTGCTGCGGCTGCAGCGCGAGCTGGAGCTCACCTACCTGTTCATCTCGCACGACCTGTCGGTCGTGCGGGAGATCGCCACGCGCACCGCCGTCATGAACCGTGGGCGCATCGTCGAACTCGGCCCCACCGCCGAGGTCTTCGCGTCACCGCAGCACCCGTACACGCGGCACCTGCTCGACGCGGCACTGTCGACCGACCCCGCGCAGGCGCGCCGCCGCCTCGAGCGCATCTCCGCGCGCCCCGAGCCGGTCGGCCTCGAGCCCGACGGCACCGCACTGGCCGAGGTGACGCCCGGCCACTTCGTGCTCCGCTGAACGACGAAGGGGACGGATGCTGCGAGCCCGCGGCATCCGTCCCCTTCCTCGTCGTGTCAGCCGCCGTACTCGGCGAGCAGCGCGCGGGCGCCGTCGGCGAGGGCTGCGATGCGCGCAGCGGCGTCCTCGCGGGACTCGCCGCGCACGTCGAGGTACAGCTTGAGCTTGGGCTCGGTGCCGCTCGGGCGCACGATGACGCGCGAGCCGTCGGCGAGCCACAGACGCAGCACGTCGCCCGGGGGCAGGTCGTCGACGCCGTCGAGCAGGTCGTCGATGCGGTCGACCGCGACGTCGCCGACGGATGACGGGTGCCGCTCCCGCAGCGCCGCCATGATCCGGGCGATCTGCGACACGTCCTCGACGCGGATCGAGACCTGGTCGCTCGCGAACGCCCCGAACTGCTCGTCGAACTCGGTCAGCAGATCCCCCAGCGTCGCGCCGCGTCCGCGGGCCTCCGACACCATGCCCAGCATCGCGACGGCGGCCGAGATGCCGTCCTTGTCGCGGACGGTCCCGGGGTTCACGAGGTAGCCGAGCGCCTCCTCGAAGCCGAAGACGATGCCGGGCGCGCGCGAGATCCATTTGAAGCCGGTGAGCGTCGCGTGGAAGTCGAGCCCGTAATGCTGGGCGACCGCCTCCAGGCCGGGGGACGACACCAGCGAGCATGCGAGCGAGGCGCCCTCGGCGGCTCCGTCGGCGGTCGCGAGCCGGCCGGCGCGCCAGCCGAGCAAGAGGCCGATCTCGTTGCCCGTGAGGCGGCGCCAGCCGCCTTCTGCGGACTCGTCAGGCAGGGCGACGGCCAGGCGGTCGGCGTCGGGGTCGTTCGCGATGACGAGCTCGGCGCCCGCCTCGCGCGCGGCCTCGAACGCGAGGTCCATCGCGCCGGGCTCCTCGGGGTTCGGGAACGCGACGGTCGGGAAGGCGCCGTCGG
This sequence comes from Microbacterium sp. C23T, assembly GCF_053345975.1. Taxonomy (NCBI): domain Bacteria; kingdom Bacillati; phylum Actinomycetota; class Actinomycetes; order Micrococcales; family Microbacteriaceae; genus Microbacterium; species Microbacterium sp. C23T. Next base: position 21,173 of record NZ_JBKFBD010000007.1, read on the forward strand.
GCTCGAGCTGGGCCGAGACCGGCACCGGGGCGGGGTAGCCCGCGGTCTCGAGGATGCGCGACAGCGTCTCCCAGCCGACCCCGTGCATCGCCGTGTACACCCACGTGAGACCCTCGGCCCCCGCGGGGGCGGGTGCGACCGCGGCCGTCGCGGCGACGTACTCGTCGACGACGCTCTCGGTGGCCAGCTCGAACCCGAGCGACCTCGGCACCGTGCTGATGTCGCCGGCCTCCGCCACGCGCGCGATGTGCGCGGCGATGTCGGCGTCGGCGGGCGACACGATCTGCGAGCCGTCGTCGTCACCGCCCAGGTACACCTTGTAGCCGTTGTCGTCGGGCGGGTTGTGGCTCGCCGTGACCATGACGCCGGCCGCCGCACCGAAGTGGCGCACGGCAAACGCGAGCACGGGCGTCGGCAGCAGCCGCGGCATGAGGATCGCGCGGAGCCCCGCTCCGGCGAAGATCTCGGCAGAGTCGCGGGCGAACACATCGGAGTTGCGGCGGCCGTCGTAGCCGATGACGACGATCGGGGCGTCGTCGAGGATTCCCGGCACCTCGGGCCCTTCCGCCTCGAGCGCGTCGGCCGAGGGGGTCTCGGTGAGCTGGGGCGCGGACGGCTCCGCGAGTTCCTCCGGAGCGGATGCCTCGGCACCGCCGTCGTTCGTGACGTCGGCGCTCTCGTCGCCGGGCTCATCCCCGCGGCCGGCGGTCTCGCCGTCAGCGGCGAGGTCGGCGTCGGCCGGCGTCGACGCCTCATCGTCCGACGGCGTACCCGCCGCGTCATCCGTCTGCTCATCGCCCGCAGGCGCCACGGCGACGCCGTCGTCCGCCGCGCCCTCGTGGGCGGCGGTCGCAGCATCCGCGTGGTCCTCCTGCGAGCCGGCCTCGACGCCCACCGGCGGGAGCCCCGCCGACTCGCGCACGTACGCCGCGAGTCCTGCGGCCGCCTGTGCCACGAGCACGCGGTTCATGCGGTTGCTGCCGGCGCCCAGCGCGCCTCGCAGTCCGGCGGTCCCGAAGGCGAGGCGCGCCGAGAAGCGGTCCTCGAGATCCTCGATCGCGGCCGGGTTGCCCGACTCCGCTGCCTCGATCAGTGCGCGCAGCTCGGCGCGGGTCTCGCCGTCGGGGTCCTGCGCGAGCCACGCGTGTGCCCGCGAGATGACATCGGTGGCAGCATCCGCCCCGCTGTTCACCTCCCCGCTGTTCACCTCCCCGCTGTTCACAGTGCCCCGATCACGCGCGCCAGCAGCGAAGAGATGACGGGCTCGGCGTTGCGGCCGGCCTCGAGCACCTCGTCGTGGCTGAGCGGGTGCTTCTGGATGCCCGCGGCCATGTTCGTGATGAGCGAGAAGCCGAGGATCTCCATGCCCGCCTGGCGCGCGGCGATCGCCTCGAGCGCGGTCGACATCCCTACGATGTGCCCGCCGAACGACTTGACCATCTGCACTTCGGCCGGCGTCTCGTACTGGGGTCCGCGGAACTGCGTGTAGACGCCCTCGTCGAGGCTCGCGTCGATCGAGCGGGCGAGGTCGCGCAGTCGCAGCGAGTACAGGTCGGTGAGATCGATGAAGGTCGCGCCCTCGAGCGGGGTGTCGCCGGTCAGGTTGATGTGGTCGCTGATCAGCACGGGGCGCCCCGGGTGCCAGGTGTGCTTGATGCCGCCCGCGCCGTTCGTGAGCACCATCGTCTGCACGCCGGCCGCGGCGGCGGTGCGCACACTGTGCACCACGCGACGGACGCCGTACCCCTCGTAGTAGTGGGTGCGGGCGCCGATCACGAGGACACGGCGGCCCTTCGGCGTGACGACGCTGCGGAGGGTCCCGACGTGGCCCGTGAGAGCCGGGGCGCTGAAGCCGGTCACCTGAGTGGCGGGGAAGGTCGAGGTGGTCTCACCGAGGAGCTCCGCGGCCTTTCCCCAGCCGCTGCCGAGCGTGAGCGCGATGTCGTGACGCTCGACGCCGGTGATGCGGGCGATGTCCTCCGCGGCGGCGGCGGCCACCGCGAACGGGTCGGCCGTGGGGTCGTCGAGAGGATTGCCGGTGGTGTCTGACATGGGACCACTTTAGGAACGGACGGCGACGAGGGCCAGCGGAGCCGCATCGGGGCGCACCCGGGAGTGTCGCGGTGTCGTGTGCGAGGCGCTCGGCAGGGGAGAATGGAATTCATGTCGATCAGCTTCGAGACCACCCAGACCGTCGCCATCCTCGGCGGCGGACCCGGAGGCTACGAAGCGGCGCTGGCCGCCGCCCAGCTCGGAGCCGAGGTGACGGTGGTCGAGCGCGCCGGCATCGGCGGCTCGGCGGTCATCACCGACGTCGTCCCGTCGAAGTCGCTCATCGCGACCGCCGACGCGGCCGTCGCGATCGCAGGCGCCGGCGACCTCGGCGTGCAGCTGTTCGCCAAGGGCAAGGACGGCAAGCCGCTCAAGCCCGAGATCGCCATCAACCTCACGGCCGTCAACAAGCGCCTCCTGACGCTCGCCCGCCAGCAGTCCGACGACATGCGCGCGTCGCTCGCCGAGGCGGGCGTCCGCATCATCTCCGGCCACGGCCGCCTCGAGGGCGACAATGCCGTCGTGGTGTCGACCGGCCCCGGGGGCACCGACTTCGACCGCATCGAGGCCGACACGCTCGTCGTATCGGTGGGCGCGTCACCCCGGGAGCTCGCCAGCGCGAAGCCCGACGGTGAGCGCATCCTCACGTGGACGCAGCTGTACAACATGACCGCGCTCCCCGAGCACCTGATCGTGGTCGGCTCGGGCGTCACGGGCGCCGAGTTCGCCGGCGCGTACATGAACCTCGGCGCGAAGGTGACCCTGGTGTCGAGCCGCGACCAGGTGCTCCCCGGCGAGGACAAGGATGCTGCCGCCGTGCTCGAACGCGTCTTCAAGCGCGGCGGCATGAAGCTGCTGTCGAAGTCGCGGGCCGACAAGGTCGAGAACACCGGCGACGGCGTCGTCGTGACCCTGTCCGACGGCCGCACCGTCGAGGGCAGCCACTGCCTCATGGCGGTCGGCTCGATCCCGAACACGAAGGGCATCGGCCTCGAGGAGGCCGGCGTCCAGATGACCGAGTCCGGCCACATCCAGGTCAACCGCGTCGCGCGCACCTCGGTGCCGAACATCTACGCCGCCGGCGACTGCACCACGTTCGTGCCGCTCGCCTCCGTCGCCTCGATGCAGGGCCGCACCGCCGTCTTCCACGCGCTCGGCGACGTCGTGATCCCGCTCGAGCGACGCCGCATCACCTCGAACATCTTCACCGCGCCCGAGATCGCCACCGTCGGCTGGCAGGAGAACGACATCGAGGACGGCCACATCAACGGCGTCGTCCACAAGCTGCCGCTGGCGGCCAACCCGCGCGCCAAGATGATGGGCATCAAGGACGGCTTCGTCAAGATCATCGCCCGCGAGGGCAGCGGCACCGTCATCGGCGGCGTCATCGTCGGCCCCCGCGCCTCCGAGCTCATCTACCCGATCGCGATCGCCGTCGAGCGCCGCCTGACGGTCGACCAGGTCTCCCGCGTCTTCGCGGTCTACCCGTCGCTGTCGGGCAGCATCACGGATGCCTCGCGCGCGATGCACGTCGTCGACCACAACGTCTACGGGGGCTGACCCCCACACTCCCCAGGTCTTTCGCCGCGCCGCCGGCATGGTGCGCGCAGCGCGCCGGCCGCGGAGGTCTCGCTGAGTCGCAGCATCCATCCCTCCCTGCTCCGACAGGTCAACCGCGGTTCCACAGGACCGCGGATGCTGATCGGCTCATGTGGAAGCCCGGTTGACCTGTCGAACAAGGGCGAGGGATGACGGATGCTGCGCCCCGCCGCCCGCGGGGAGAGTCCGGCGTCAGCCGAGGCCGGTGTTGCCGCGCCAGAGGTCGGCGGCGCGGTTCGCGGCGGCGTCGACCAGGGCGCGCAGCTCCGGACGATCGGGCATCGCGAACGACACGTACGCGCCGCGCCCGCCGGCGACCGGGCGGCCGTAGGCCTTCACCGCCACGGAGTGGTCGGGGAGCAGGCGCACCGTGAGCGACTGCAGCTCGAACTCCTCGCCGCGGCGCACGTCCGTCCAGCGCAGCTCGGGCGGGATCACGACGTTGATCGCGAGCGCCGACACCTCGGGCGCTTCGCCGGTGGGGGCATCCATCCGGCTATCCTGCCGCGCGTGCGGCGCCGCGTCGAGGACGCGTCAGGAGATGGTGAGGAGCTGGTGGCCAGCCGACACGGTCGTGCCGGGGTCGGCGTTGATGGCGCCGATGACGCCGTCCTTGTGGGCCTGGATGGGCTGCTCCATCTTCATCGCCTCGAGGACGATGACGAGGTCGCCCTTGACGACCTGCTGCCCCTCCTCGACGGCGACCTTCACGACTGTGGCCTGCATCGGCGACTTCACCGCGTCGCCCGAGGCGCCCGCGACGACCGAGGGGGCGTGCGAGCGGCGCGACGGCGGCACGGCCGCGGGGCGTCCGGCGACGCCGACGGGCGCGACGACGCGGTCGGGCAGGCTCACCTCGAGACGCCGGCCGGCGACCTCGACGACGACCGTGTGCCGCGCCTCGGCGGGAGTGGGCTCGCTGAGCTCGCCGTCCCACGGGGCGATGTCGTTGACGAACTCGGTCTCGATCCAGCGGGTGAAGACGCCGAAGCGGCCGTCCTCCGCGGTGAAGGCGGGATCCCGCACGACGGCGCGGTGGAAGGGCAGGACGGTCGGCAGTCCCGAGACCTCGAACTCGTCGAGCGCGCGGCGCGAGCGCTCGAGCGCCTCGGCGCGGTCGCGGCCGGTGACGATGATCTTCGCGAGCAGCGAGTCGAACGCACCCGACACGCTGTCGCCGGCGGTGACGCCGGAGTCGAGACGGATGCCGGGGCCGCCGAACGTCTTGAACACGTGGATCGGCCCGGGCTGGGGGAGGAAGCCGCGGCCGGGGTCCTCGCCGTTGATGCGGAACTCGATCGAGTGGCCCTCGGGCTCGGGGTCGTCGTACCCGAGCTCCTCGCCCTCGGCGAGGCGGAACTGCTCGCGCACGAGATCGATGCCGGTGACCTCTTCCGAGACCGGGTGCTCGACCTGCAGACGCGTGTTGACCTCGAGGAACGAGATCGTGCCGTCGGCGCCGATCAGGAACTCGCAGGTGCCCGCGCCGACGTAGCCGACCTCCTTGAGGATGGCCTTCGACGCCTCGTACAGGGTCTTGTTCTGCTCGTCGCTGAGGAACGGCGCGGGGGCCTCCTCGACGAGCTTCTGGTGCCGGCGCTGCAGCGAGCAGTCGCGCGTCGAGATGACGACGACGTTGCCGGCGGCATCCGCGAGGCACTGCGTCTCGACGTGACGCGGCTTGTCGAGGTACTTCTCGACGAAGCATTCGCCGCGACCGAAGGCGGTGATCGCCTCGCGGGTCGCCGACTCGAACAGCTCGGGCACCTCATCGATCGTGCGGGCGACCTTGAGGCCGCGTCCGCCGCCGCCGTACGCGGCCTTGATCGCGATGGGCAGGCCCACCTCCTCGGCGAACGCGACGACCTCGTCGGCGCCGGCCACGGGGCCGGGGGTGCCGGGGGCGAGCGGCGCGCCGACCTTCTCGGCGACCGCGCGGGCGGTCACCTTGTCGCCGAGGGCCTCGATCGCCTCGGGCGACGGGCCGATCCAGACGAGGCCCGCCGCGATGACGGCGCGGGCGAAGTCGGCGTTCTCGGCCAGGAAGCCGTAGCCGGGGTGCACCGCGTCGGCGCCGGAGCGCCGCGCGACGGAGAGGATCTTCTCGATCGACAGGTACGTCTCGGCGCTGGTCGCCCCCTCGAGCGCGTACGCCTCGTCGGCGAGGCGCGCGTGCATGGCGTCGCGGTCCTGATCGGCGTAGACGGCGACCGACGCCTTCCCGGCGTCGCGGGCGGCGCGGATGACGCGGACGGCGATCTCGCCGCGGTTGGCAACGAGAACCTTGGCGATCTGAGGCATGAGTGCCAGCCTACCGACGGCATCCCGAGGGCTTTTGAGCGGTTCGTACAAGAACCGATGAGAAACGTGGGGTTCCTACTACAAAGCGAACGCCCTCACTGCGCCCCGTCTTCCATGAACGACTTCTCACCGATCTCGGACCGTTCGAGCGACGGATCCGAGCTGTTCCACAGCGAGGTCCACTCCACCCCCACCTCGCGGACGAGCTGCCGCAACGTCGACACCGACATGCCGACGACCGTGGACGGATCGCCCTCGACGCGCTCGATGAACGCGCCGCCGAGGCTGTCGACCGTGAACGCGCCCGCCACGTGCAGGGGCTCGCCGGTGGCGACGTACGCGTCGATCTCGGCATCCGTCACGTCCGCCACGAAGGAGACGGATGCTGCGGCCGTCGCGTGCACCTCGCGCGGGGGTTCGCCCGGTTCGATGCGCACCACGGCGTGGCCCGAATGCAGCACTCCGGTGCGCCCGCGCATCGTGCGCCAGCGGGCGGCCGCGTTCTCGGGCGTGTACGGCTTGCCGAGCACCTCGCCGTCGAGCTCGAACATCGAGTCGCCGCCGATCACGATGCCGTCGAAGTCGGGGATGTCGTCGCGCAGCCGCGCCGCGACGTCCGCCGCCTTGCGCCGCGCGAGCAGCAGGACGTGCTCGTCGGGCGCGAGCGTGCGGGCCTCGGCCGCCTCGACCGCCGCGATGACCGCCTCTTCGTCCACGTCGGGGGCGACGGTGAGCGGACGGATGCCGAACTGCCCGAGCAGCATGAGCCGGGCGGGCGAGGTCGAGGCGAGGCAGACGCGCATCCCCTCACAGTACGGGGCGGGGACGTAGGCTCGTCGGGTGAGTGAAACCGGCGACCTCCTCGATCTCGACATCACGGGCGTCGCCCACGGCGGCGTCTTCGTCGCCCGGCACGAAGGCCGCGTCGTGTTCGTGCCCGACACGATCCCGGGGGAGCGCGTGCGCGTGCGCCTCACCGACACCGGCAAGAAGTCGTTCTGGCGCGGCGAGACGCTCGAGGTGCTCGACGCGTCGCCGCACCGGCAGCTGCACGTGTGGCGGCAGGCCGATGTCGACATCCCGCCGGAGCAGCGGCCCGGCGGCGCCGACTTCGGCCACATCGCGCTCGAGCACCAGCGCGCGCTCAAGCTCGAGGTGCTGCGCGACGCGCTGCAGCGGTTCGGCGGCATCGACGACCCGGTCGCCACGATGAGCGGTGTCGCGGCTGTGCCCGCCCCGGATGGCGCCGAGGCCGACGGCGAGTCCGTCGACGGCACCGGGTGGCGCACCCGGGTGAGCCTGCACGTCGACGCGGACGGCAACGTCGGCCAGTACGCCGCGCGCAGCCACCGGGTGGTCCCACTCGAGGACCTGCCCCTCGCCACGCCTGCCGTCGAGCGCGCCGCGCTCGCCCTCGCCGGCAGCGAGCCCGGGCGCATCGACCTCGTCCAGCCCGCGGACGGTCGTGTCCGTGTACTCCCGCGGCCGGAGAAGAAGCCGGATGCTGCGGGTCGGCGCGGACGCGGCGCTCGCGCGGCGACCAGGCACCGCAAGGCGCCCGCTCCCGAGATCGTCCTCGAGAGCGTCGGCGGCCGCGATTTCCGCGTCGATGCCGGCGGCTTCTGGCAGGTCCACCGTCTGGCGGCGCACACCCTCACCACCACCGTCGCCGCGGCGCTCGGCGCGCTCCCCGGCGATGCCGTCGCCGTCGACCCCGACGCCTGGCACCTGGACCTCTACGGCGGCGTCGGCCTCTTCGCCGCGACGCTCGGCGACCTGGGCGGATCCTCGACCCGCGTGACGAGCGTCGAGTCCGACGCGCGCGCGACCGAGCACGCGGGGGAGAACCTCGCCGAGTGGGTCGGGGCCCGCGCCGAGACCGGGCGCGTCGACCGGTGGCTCGCGCGGCTCGCGGCCGAGGCATCCGTCCCCGAACGCGAGCGGCTGTCGCGTGGGGTCGTCCTGCTCGACCCGCCTCGCTCGGGAGCGGGCCGCGAGGTCGTCGACCATCTCACGTCCCTCGCCCCCTCGACCGTCGTCTACGTCGCGTGCGACCCGGTCGCCCTCGCACGCGACATCGCGACCTTCCGTGCCGGCGGGTACGAGGTCGCAAGTGTCGATGGCCTGGACCTTTTTCCGAATTCGCATCACGTCGAAGCCGTGGCGGTTCTCACGCGCGGGTGACACTCGTCGCTAGGCTGGCGGAATGACGCGGGTGGCCTTCATCGATGATCACGAGTCGGTCCGGCTCGGCCTCGAGGCTGCATGCGCGCGCGCCGAGATGATGAGCGTCGCCTTCTCAGGCAGCACCGTCACGGAGTACGTCGACTGGCGTGCGTACGAGCGTCAGGCCCCCGCCGACGTCGTCGTGCTCGACCTGACGCTCGGCGACGGCACCACGGTGACCGAGAACGTGCGGCGCCTCGTGCTCGACGGTTCGAGCGTCATCATCCACAGCGTCGCCGACCGGCCGGCGGCCGTACGAGAGGCGCTTTCGGCCGGTGCCGCCGGCGTCGTCAGCAAGTCCTCGCCGATCGGCGACGTCATCGCGGCGGTCCGCACGGTCGCCCGCGGCGAGCCGCTCAACAACGTCGAGTGGGCCAGCGCCGTCGAGGGCGACCGCGCCTTCGCCGACGCGCAGTTGTCGGCGCGCGAGCGCGATGTGCTGCGCCTCTACGCCGCCGGACTGCCGCTCAAGGTCGTCGCCGATCGCCTCGGGGTCGCGTACTCGACGGCGAAGGAGAACATCACACGCATCCGCGTCAAGTACGTCGAGGTCGGCAGGCCCGCGCCCACGAAGATCGATCTGCTGCACCGCGCCGTCGAGGACGGGATCCTCGTCGAGCCCTCGGCGGACCCGGGAGACGCCACGCGTGGCCGTTGACGCGCAGACAGGCGTGCTCGACACCGCGTGGGGGCAGATCCCGCACTCGCCGCAGACGACGGCAGGGATCGGGTCGTTCACACGGTCCCGCGTCGAGCGCATCATCTCGCTCGTCGCCGGCGGGTTCGGCTCGCTGATCCTCGGACTCCAGTCATTCCTGAGCGCCCTGGGGCCCGCCCCGGAACGTCCGGGGTGGCACGTGCCGCTCATGGTCGTCGTGTTCGGTGCTCTCGGCGTGATGGTGCTCGCGTGCGTGGTGGGCCGCGGTGTGCGTCCGGCCGCGGGCGTCTTCGCGATCGTGTATGTCCTCGTCCTCCTCGCGTGGCCGATCGCCACGGCCGGCGTCGAAGCTCCGACCACCGACGAGCCGTGGATCTGGTACCTGCTCAACCTCGCGACGCTGGCGGCCGTGCTCGCCTTCCCCTTCCCTCTGCAGATCGCGTTCACGATCGCCCTGCCCCTGCTGTTCGGCGTCGTCCGGATGATCCAGGTCGGCCTCGAGCCGCTCTACTGGCCCGTCGTGATCCTCGACGTGAGCTTCGCGCTCATCCTGGGCGGCATCATCCTGACGCTGGGGTGGCTGTTCCGATCGGTGGCCGTGAACGTGGACAAGACCCGGGCGCAGGCCGTCTCGTCGTACGCGAAGGCGGCCGCCGCCGACGCCGCCGAGCAGGAACGCGTCGCGGTGGCGGCGCTCATGCATGACAGCGTGCTGGCTGCTTTGATCGCCGCGGAGCGGGCGACGACGCCCCGGGAGCGCACGCTGGCGGCGACCATGGCGCGTGAGGCGCTCACCCGGCTGGCCAACACCGAACAGGACGAGCACGAAGGGCCCGACGAGCCGTGGGCGCCCGCCGTGCTGTCCGAGGAGATCGCGCAGGCCGCCGACGAGCTGGGGGTCAGCGTCGATGTGCAGCGGGAGATCGACCCGGACGCCCCGTCCATCCCCGGACGCGTGGCCCGCGCGATCGCGCTGGCCGCGACGCAGGCGATCGCCAACGCGGTCCAGCACGCCGGCGGCGCCGGGCTGGGCGTCGTGCTGCATGCGGCCTATGGGACGGTGCGCGTCGAGGTCCACGATGCGGGCGAGGGATTCGACCTGGACGCCGTCCCCGATGACCGCCTGGGCATCCGCGCGTCGATCATCGCGCGGGTAGCCGCGGTGGGCGGGCGCGCCGAGCTGGAGTCAGGACCCCACGGCACCGTCGTGCGGCTCATCTGGCGGGAGCCGTCGGCATGATCAGCGTCAAGAACGTCCTCACCGTGCTCGGCGTCGCGTTCACCGCCTACTTCGCCGCACGAGGGCTGCTGTGGACCGGGCGGCCGATCCCGCAGCCGCTCATCATCGTCATCTCCGTGGGGATCTACCTCGCGGTGACGTGGCTCTGCATCTTCTGGCAGCCGTCATCGCGTCGCTCGAGTCCGCCCCCTCGCGTGGACGGCTCGACCGACGACGAGTCGCTCGAGAGTCTCGAGGCGCAGGCGGCGCCGCACCCCGCCGGCGAAGGCATCCGCGGCCCGCTGCCGTTGCCGGTGACGGCCCAGGTCCTCGCGCTCGCCTGCGCGGTGATCGTGCCGAACGCCATCCCGATCGCGGTCGGCGAGACGGCTCGCACCGTCTCCTTCGCGACGTGGTACCTCGGGGGCATCGGCGCACTCATGACGATCGTCATGGTGCGCCGTCGTCCCTGGACGGCGTGGGCGGGCATCGTGCTCCTCACGATCGCGTCGTTCCTCTGGATGGGCCCGCTCAATGCGCTCGCGCTCGGGCTGGTCGGCTCGATCGTCTGGGTGACGTGCGCCCAGCTGCTGGTGTTCTCGATGGACCGCGCCGCGCGCGACACCTCGCGGCTCACGCGCCTCCAGCGCGCCGCCACGGGATGGCAGACGTCGCAGGTGGTCCGCCAGCGCGAGCGGCGCGTGCAGGTGCAGCGGGCGCTCGCGGTCGCAGGCCCCGTGCTCACACGCACGGTCGCCCACGCGGGCGTGCTCACGGAGGCCGACCGCCTCGAGGCGCGCATCGCCGAGGGCCGGCTGCGCGACGAGATGCGCGGTCCGCGCCTGCTCGATGACGAGGTGCGCGCGGAGCTCGAGCGGGCACGCCGCCGCGGCGCCAACGTCACCGTGCTCGACGAGGGCGGACTCGACGACGTCGACGATGAGACCCTCGGCATCATCCGCGCGCAGTTGGCCGAGGCCCTGCGCTCGGCGAGCTCGGACCGCCTCTACATCCGCACGTCGCCCGACGAGCGCGTCGCGGTCACGGTCGTCGGCCGCTCGCCCTCCATGGGTGGGCCCAGCGACGAAGACTCCGTCGACCTGTGGCGCGAGATCCCGCACCCGGGCAGGGCCTGACCCTCACTTCTGACAGGGGGGATGCTGCGATTCGTCGTGCCCCCCGGACGCCTGAACCGCGCCCTCCTGGAGGCAGACTCGCTCCCCGCCGGAAAGGGGGAGGGGATTCCTGGCGGAGAGCGGGAAATGAAGGAGGCGAGGGGCGGCGAAGCCGCCCGCCCCTCGCCTGCGCGGAAGGTTACCCGAAAACCATCCGCATGGCCGGATCCGGGGCATCCGCTAAGCGGTGCCGGATCGACCGAACGCAGAAGCGTTCCAGCGAGTCAAGTATCTCGGGGTTGCAAGGGGTGTGTCTGTAGGTATTTCGGGGGACAAACCCGCCACGCCGTGGACCGGGTCCATAAACCTCCGCGGACGGCGTCCACGGTCAGGCGCTCCCGAATCGGCCCCACCCGAGGTCGCGATCAAGCGGCTGCCGCAGCGTCCGCTGCGAGAGCTGCCAGCCGGTGCGGCTCTGGCGGTCGTCGGCGACGGCCTCGGCGGCCTCCCCGGTGTACGCCTCGCTCACGACGGCGATCAGCGCGGCGAGCTCCACCTCGGTGGGCGCGCCGCGGAGGACCTCGATGGTCGGGCCCTGGGGCGCAGCTGGGCCCACGCGGCCGGAGGCTCCGCCCGGCGCGCCAGCGCCGAGCGGAGGGGCCGTGGGGACCGCTTCCATGCTCTCGTCTGCGGGGCTCACAGCGGGATGTTCCCGTGCTTCTTGGGCGGCAGGCTCGCGCGCTTGCCGCGGAGGGCGCGGAGGGCCTTGGCGATCGAGACGCGGGTCGCGGCCGGCTCGATGATGCCGTCGAGCTCGCCGCGCTCGGCGGCGAGGAACGGCGAGGCCACGTTGTAGGTGTACTCGTTCGCGAGGCGCGTGCGGACGGCGGCGACGTCCTCGCCGTTCTCCTCCGCCTTCTTGATCTCGCCGCGGTACAGGATGTTGACGGCGCCTTGGCCGCCCATGACGGCGATCTCGGCCGTCGGCCACGCGAGGTTCACGTCGGCGCCGAGCTGCTTCGAGCCCATCACGATGTAGGCGCCGCCGTACGCCTTGCGGAGGATCACGGTGACCAACGGCACGGTCGCCTCGGCGTAGGCGTAGAGGAGCTTGGCGCCGCGGCGGATGACACCCGTCCACTCCTGATCGGTGCCGGGGAGGTAGCCCGGCACATCGACGAGGGTCACGATCGGGATCGAGAACGCGTCGCAGAAGCGCACGAAGCGGCTCGCCTTCTCGCCGGCCTCGATGTTGAGGGTACCGGCCATCTGCGAAGGCTGATTGGCGATGATGCCGACCGAGCGGCCCTCGACGCGACCGAAGCCGATGACGATGTTCGGCGCGAACAGGGGCTGCACCTCGAGGAAGTCCTCGGCGTCGACGATGCCGCGGATCACCTGGTGGATGTCGTACGGCTGGTTCGGGGAGTCGGGGATGACGGCGTTCAGCGCGCGGTCGGCATCCGTTGTCTCGAACTCGAAGCCCGTCTCGTAGACCGGCAGCTCCGCCATGTTGTTGTCGGGGAGGAATCCGAGCATCGACCGCACGTAGTCGATCGCGTCGTCCTCGTCTTCGGCAAGGTAGTGCGCGACACCCGAGCGGGTGTTGTGCGTGTGCGCGCCGCCGAGCTCCTCCATGCCGACGTCCTCGCCGGTCACGGTCTTGATGACGTCGGGGCCGGTGACGAACATCTGGCTGGTCTTGTCGACCATCACGACGAAGTCGGTGAGGGCGGGGGAGTAGACCGCGCCGCCTGCGGCCGGGCCCATGATGATCGAGATCTGCGGGATGACGCCGGATGCGCGAGTGTTGAGGCGGAAGATCTCGCCGTACTTGCCGAGGGCGACGACGCCCTCCTGGATGCGCGCGCCGCCGGAGTCGAGGATGCCCACGATGGGGATGCCGCTGCGGAGGGCGAACTCCATGACCTTGATGATCTTCTCGCCGGCGACTTCGCCGAGCGATCCGCCGAAGGTCGAGAAGTCCTGCGAGTACACCGCGACGGTGCGGCCGTGGATCGTGCCGACGCCGGTGACGACCGAGTCGCCGTAGGGGCGCGAGCGGTCCATGCCGAAGGCGGTGGTGCGGTGGCGCACGTACTCGTCCAGCTCGACGAAGCTGCCGGTGTCGAGCAGCATCTCGATGCGCTCCCGCGCGGTGCCCTTGCCCTTCGCGTGCTGCTTCTCCTTCGCGACCTCCTCGGGATCGAGGACGGCCTCCTGGAAGCGTGCGCGGAGGTCGGCGATCTTGCCGGCGGTCGTCGACAGGTCGGGCTGCTCTGGCGCTTGAGTCACGGATTCCACCCTATCGGCGGGCTCCGTCGATCGGTTGGAGGGTTCGCACAAGGGGGAGGGGCATCCGCTGTTCGTCGTCGGGGGGAACCGGCGGGCGCGAGTGCGGCGAGGGGCGTAGCGTGAGCGGCATGACGTTCTCGTCCGAGGGGTTCCCGCTCACCGCCGCCGTGAGTCCGCGCGTCCAGGTCGTCGAGGCCACGGACTCGACCAATGCCGACGTCATCCGGCACGTCATCGACGCGCCGCATGAATGGCCGCACCTGTCGCTGCTGCTCACGAACGATCAGCGAGCCGGTCGCGGGCGCCTCGACCGCACGTGGGTCACGCCGCCCGGATCGGCGCTCGCGGTGTCGCTGGCGGTCGACGCGTCGGCGCTTCCGGTCGCGGCCCGTGGGTGGATCCCGCTCATCGCGGGCGCGGCGATGACCCGCGCGATCGCCGCGCAGCTGGTCGGCACGGTGCACAGCGCCACGCTCAAGTGGCCGAACGACGTGCTCCTCGACGGATCGAAGATCTGCGGCATCCTCGCGGAGGTGGTGCCGGGGCATCCCGACGTCGTCGTGATCGGCTCCGGCGTCAACACTCGGATGGCGGCCGTCGACCTCCCCGTGGCGACGGCGACCTCGTTCGCGGCCGCGGGGCTCGTGTGCGACGACGATCGCCTCCTCGCCGACTACCTCGGCGCTCTCGACGAGCAGCTGAAGGCGCTCGGCGCGGCGGGCGGAGACGCCGCCGCATCGGGCGTCCTCGGGGAGGTCGAGTCGCTCTGCAGCACGCTCGGAAGCGACGTCGCGGTGTCGCTGCCCGACGGCGAGACGCTGTGGGGCCGCGCGCAGCGGATCGATCCCGACGGGCGCCTGGTGGTGGTGCAGGATGCCGAGTTCGAGAGCATCGTCTCCGCCGGCGACGTCGTCCACGTGCGGAGCCGCCTCGCATAACGCTGAGCCGGCATGACGCAAAAGCGGCGGGTGCGCACCGGACTGTCAGCCCCGCACCGCACAATGGGGACATGACGCAGCCGACGAGCTACGGCGGCAGGCCGCTGACGCCCGCCCCCGGTGCGCCCACACCGGAGCTGCTCGTCGCGCGCTTCCGTGCGCACGCCCGGCGGCTCGCCTGGTCGGCGCTGGTGCTGATCGTCGTCGCCGGCGCCGTCGGCTACTTGTATGGGAACCTCCCGGCACCTTTCGAGAATTGGATGCTGCTGGCCGGCGCCGCGCTCGTGGTGCTGCTGCTCGTCGTGCTGCCGTACCTGTCGTGGCTCGGCCACGTCTACACGATCACCACCCGGCGCGTGATGGAGCGCCGCGGGGTCCTCGCGGTGAAGCGCCGTGAGCTGGCGCACGTCCGCGGGTACACCCTCAAGGTGCACCGCGGCCTGCTGCAGCGCATGTGGGGCGCCGGAACGATCACCCTGACGAACGGTGTCGACGAGCCGTTGCGGCTTGCGAACATCCCGAGCGCCGAGCTCGTGCACGAGGCGCTCGTCGACCAGGTCGAGGTGAACCAGATCCTCGCGCACCGCGACGCCCAGCCGCTTCCCCCCGGGCCCCAGCCCGCCGTTCCCCCGAGGCCTCCGCTGCCGCAGGCCTGACCCGGCGCGTTCGTCGTCCTGCGGGTGCGGGATGATGGAGGGAGGCTTACGAGAGGGAATGGCATGGCGCTGCGAGTCGGAGTCGTCGGGGGCGGGCAGCTGGCCCGCATGATGATCGCACCCGCGGTCGAGCTCGGGGTCGAGATCCGGGTGCTCGCCGAGGACGAGGGGATGTCGGCATCGCTCGCGGCGACCGCCGTCGGCGACTACCGCGACGCCGCCACCGTGCTCGCCTTCGCGCGCGACGTCGATGTCGTCACCTTCGACCACGAGCACGTGCCGCAGGACGTGCTGGCGACCCTCGTCGGCGAGGGCGTCTCCGTGCACCCCGGCCCCGACGCGCTGAAGTTCGCGCAGGACAAGCTCGTCATGCGCACGCGCCTGCAGGAGCTCGGGATGCCGCAGCCCGACTGGGCCCCGGTCACGAACGCCGACGAGCTGCAGGCCTTCATCGACGATCACGGCGGCCGCGCCGTCGTGAAGACGCCGCGCGGCGGCTACGACGGCAAGGGCGTGCGGGTCGTGTCGGCAGGCACCGAGGCCGACGACTGGTTCGCCACCCTCGCCGAGGACGCGCACGGCGGCGCCCTCCTCGTCGAGGAGCTCGTCGACTTCACGCGCGAACTCGCGCAGCAGGTCGCCCGTCGGCCCTCGGGCGCGGTCCGCGCCTACCCGGTCGTCGAGACCGTGCAGCGCGACGGCGTGTGCGCCGAGGTGATCGCGCCGGCCCCGCATTCCAGTGACCGCCTGCAGCAGGTGGCCGCAGGAATCGGCGTCTCGATCGCCGAGGGGCTCGGGGTGACCGGGATGCTGGCGGTGGAGCTGTTCGAGACCACCGACGAGCGGCTTCTCGTGAACGAGCTGGCGATGCGCCCGCACAACAGCGGCCACTGGAGCCAGGACGGCGCAGTGACGAGCCAGTTCGAGCAGCACCTCCGCGCCGTCCTCGACCTGCCGTTGGGCGACACCGATCCGGTTGCGGGATGGGCCGTGATGGTCAACATCCTCGGTGGTCCGGTCGAGGAGTCCCTCGACGCACGGTTCGCCGCGGCGATGGACGAGCACCCCCAGGCGAAGGTCCACACCTACGGCAAGGCACCGCGCCCCGGCCGCAAGGTCGGGCACGTCAACGTCGTGGGCGATGAACTCGATGACGTGGCGTACCAGGCCCGGGCCGCAGCATCCTTCTTCCTGGACTGACGTCCTGGGAAGCGCGCCGTTGCGGGGAGTTTCCAGCCACGACCCCTACCCTTGACGAGTGACTGCGCCCCTTCATTCCTCCGAGGCGCCGCTCGTCGGCGTCGTCATGGGCTCCGACTCCGACTGGCGGGTCATGAGCGACGCTTCTCAGGCGCTCACGGACTTCGGCATCGCGCACGAGGTCGAGGTCGTCTCGGCGCACCGCACGGTCGACAAGCTCGTCCGCTACGGGCGTGAGGCGCGGGCGCGCGGGCTGCGCGTCATCATCGCCGGCGCCGGAGGCGCGGCGCACCTCCCCGGCATGCTGGCATCCCTCACCGCCCTCCCGGTTGTCGGAGTGCCGGTGCAGCTCGCGACCCTCGACGGCATGGACTCGCTGCTCAGCATCGTGCAGATGCCCGCCGGCATCCCGGTCGCCACCGTCTCCATCAACGGCGCGAAGAACGCCGGCCTCCTCGCCGCACGCATCCTCGGCAGCGCGGACGCCGACATCGCGGACCGCATCGAGGCCTACGCCCGCGATCTCGAAGCGCAGGTCGAGCAGAAGAACCGGCGGCTCAAGGAGTCGCTGTGAGCGTCATGAGCGCGCCCCGCCTCAACGCCCGCCCGTCAGGTCCGGGTGTCGTCGAGGAGCGCCCGATGAGGAATCCGGATGCCTCATCCCGCGCCGTGATGACGCGCCGCGGGTGGTGGCTGGTCGGGCTCAACTTCCTGATCCCGGGTTCTGCGCAAGTGCTCGCGGGCAACCGCAGGCTCGGCCGGTTCGGCATCGCCGCGACGCTGGTGATGTGGGTGCTGCTCGTCATCGCGCTGCTGTTCGGCCTGCTGGCGCCGACGGCGGGGCTGAGCATCGTGACGAGCGCGTGGCTTCCCGACTGGCTCGGGCTGCTGCGCCCGCTTCCGCTGCTGATCGCGCAGGGACTCCTGCTCGCCTACGCGGTGCTGTGGATCGTGCTCACGATCGATACGCTGCGCCTGGTGCGGCTGGTCAAGACGGGGGGCATCGCGCGGTTCGCCATCGCGCTGGTGGGCGTCGGGCTTCTCGTGGTCGCGAGCGGAACCGCGGTCTATGCCTCGAACGCCGTCGGCGCCGTGCGCAGCACGATCAGCTCGATCTTCGGGGCGAGCGGTCCGACGGTTCCGCCCGACGACGGCTACTACAACATCCTCCTGCTCGGCGCCGACAGCGGCGAAGGCCGGGACTCGATGAGGTTCGACAGCATCTCGGTGGTCTCGGTGAACGCCGCGACCGGTGCGACCACGATCACCGGCATCCCCCGTGACATGCCCAACTTCCCGTTCGCCGAGGGGCCGATGCAGGACGAGTACCCCAACGGCTTCGAAGGGCACGGCGACCCCACCTGCGGCTGGGGGAGCGGGATCAACCAGCTGACGAATGCCGTCGAGCAGTGTCGCGAAGACCGCGGGGTCGGGCTGTATCCGGATGCTGAGACCCAGGGCTCGACGCCGGCCATCGAGGCCACGAAGGACGCGGCCGAGGGCATCCTCGGGATCAAGATCCCGTACTACGTCTTCGTCGACATGCACGGCTTCGCGTCCTTGGTCGACGCGCTCGGCGGGGTCGACATCAACGTCGTCGAGCGGCTGCCGAAGGGCGGCCCGCCCGAGGGCGTCGATCCGCACAACGTCGACGCATGGGCGACCGGCTGGATCGAGGCCGGCCAGCAGCACATGGACGGCGACACCGCGCAGTGGTACGCCCGTTCGCGCTACACGACGAGCGACTTCGACCGCATGCGGCGCCAGCGCGAGCTGCAGGAGGCGATCCTCGCCCAGTTCACGCCGCAGATCGTTCTGACGCGCTTCCAGGACGTCGCAGCCGCCGGCGCCGACATCGTGGAGACGGACCTGCCGCAATCGCTGATCCCGACGCTCGTCGACCTCGCGGTCAAGGCGAAGGAGGAGCCGGTGCAGACGCTCGAGCTGACGCCCGCCGGTGGCATCGACGAGTTCAGCCCCGACTGGGCGTACATTGCACAGCTGGTGCAGACGACGCTCCACCCGCCGACCCCGACTCCGGCGGGCTGACCCATGGTGGCCACGCTGCGCGTCATGCTGGATCAGCTGGTCGCACCCTCCGAGCCCGAGTTGGTCGAGGCGTCGCGCGAGCTCGCGCGGGCGCTGGTACTCGGGGCGCCATCGGGCTGCGAGGTCGAGGCGATCGCTCCCGCCGGCGGGGTCGAAGGCGCGCTGGACTCGGTGCCGGGTCTGGCCGGCGTGCGCCGCACGGCCCTGCCGCGACGCGAGCTCGCGGCTGCGCTGCAACTGGGCGTGGGCACGGGGATCGGCGGCGGCATGATCCATTCGCCGTCGCTGTTCGCGCCGCTCGTGCGCCACGATCGGGTGCACAACCACGATCAGGCCGTCGTCACGGTTTGGGACCTTCGGCCGTGGGAGTCGCCTTCGGAGCTGCCCCGAGCGGTGGTGGCCTGGCACAAGGCGATGCTGAAGCGCGCGGTGAAGCATGCGGACGCCCTGGTGGTGCCGACGCACTCGCTGGCAGCGCGACTTCTGGAGATCGCGCCGGGGCTGCGAGATCGGGTGCGCGTGATCGCGGGGGCGTCTCCGCTCGGGTTCGCCGTCCCGACGGATGAGGTCGGGCGGCGGCGCTCGCTCGATGTTCCCGAGGGATACGTATTGCTGGCCGGCGGGCCGCTGGGCTCAGAAGGGCTGGACGTCGGGCTCGCGGCGGTGGCAGCATCCGGTGTCGATCTCCCTGTCGTCGTGATCGACGTCGAGGAGGGCCACGAGCCGGCGGTGGCGGACCTCGCTTCTGCGGCGGGGGTTCCGGAGCGGGCGCTGCACGTGCGGGGGGTTCTGGACACCTCCGACCGCGCTGCGGTGTTCGGCGCGGCGGTCGCGTTCGTGGCGCCCTCGCGCAGAGCGGCGTTCCCGTGGCGCGTGATCGATGCCCTGACCCTCGGTGTGCCCGTGATCGCTGCTTCGTCAGCGGTGCACGACGAGGTCGTGTTCGACGGGGGAGACCTGGTTTCGGGAACGGATGCTGCGAGCCTCGCGGACGCGCTCGGTGCGGCGTTGACGTCGGGACTCGGGTCGACAGCCGCCGCCGAGCGTCTCGGCGTGCTCGCGGGGGATCGGGGTCGCGCGTTCTCCTGGCGCGAGGCCGCCGACAAGGTGTGGATGCTGCACGCGGAGCTGTAGGGCGGTCGGATTAACCGCGCGGATCGGCCTATTCCTTCGGCGAGGCTTCCCGGTACCATCTGACTCATGCGTCACACTGGTCACGTGGCTGCAGGTTACAGGGGGGAGCGTCGCGCCTCTGCGCGACGCCGGGTCGGTGTTTTCGCGATGGTGGTGAGTCTCGTCGCGGCATTGTTGCTGGCGCCGGGGGTTGCGTCGGCAGCTGGTCAGGCCGCGACCGGAACGCCGGGAGCGGGTGTCGCCGGAGGCATCGTCAAGACGGCGGATCTTTCCCAGTTCCAGCCGGGGAACATCATCAGCGACGGCGTCTTCTTCGATAGCGGCACGATGACCGAGACGCAGATCCAGCAGTTCCTCGAGGCGAAGGTGCCGCAATGCCAAGCGGGCTACACCTGCTTGCGCGACTGGTACGACACGCCTCGAACCACCAGCGCCGACGCGATGTGCGGTGCCTATGCGGGTGGCGTGCGCGAGCGTGCGTCGACCATCATCTACAAAGTCGCTCGGGCGTGCGGCATCAACCCGCAAGTCATCCTCGTCACACTGCAGAAGGAGCAGGGCCTGGTCACTCACGTGTGGCCCAGCGAGTGGCGCTACACGATCGCGATGGGGCAAGGGTGCCCTGATACGGCGGCCTGCGACACGCGTTACTACGGATTCTTCAACCAGGTCTTCGGGGCGGCATGGCAGCTGAAGCGCTATGCCAACCCGCCCGGAACCAGCCAGTACTTCACGTGGTACGCCCCCGGCAAGACGTGGAACCTGCGCTATCACCCGAACGTTTCCTGCGGCTCTTCGCCCGTCTACGTCCAGAACCAGGCAACCGCGAACCTCTACTACTACACGCCGTATCAGCCGAACGCGGCCGCCCTGCGGGCAGGCTACGCCGAAGCGAACGATCCGTGCTCCTCGTACGGCAACCGGAACTTCTACAACTACTTCACGGACTGGTTCGGCTCGACTCAGGTCCGCGCGAACGTGTGTGCTCAGCCGGCGGAGTCCGCGATCACGGTGTCGGGCGGGTTGTTCGTTGTCAATGCCGACCAGGTGAATGCACGGATGGCGCCCACGACGGAGTGCGTCGACGGCGGCAGGCTCGTCTCCGCGGACACATTGGTGGTGCGCACGGGCACCTACTCGGGATGGGACCGGGTGACCTTCGACGGTGTTTCTTCGTGGATACGTGCCGACCTGCTCACGCCGCTTTCGGCCACTCCCGTTCCGACGCTGTCGCTCGATGACACCCGCCACATCTTCGCCCTCACGTCAGCGGGTTCGGTGCTCGCCTATCCGTTCTCAAAGGTCGGCCAATGGGGTTCCGCGGTCACGGTGCTCTCAGGGCAGAACCTGAAGCAGATCGTGGCTGTCGGCGACCTCGACGCCGACGGCCATCGCGACCTGATCGGCGTCGACGGCCAGAATCGCGCACTGCTCTACCGTGGTGATGGGGCATCGTTCTCAGGACCGATCACGCTCCCCGTCGATTGGTCCCGGATGCGCCTCGTCACCGGCGCGGGGGACTTCGACGGGGATGGGACGCCAGACGTCTTCACCGCCAACGCAGACGGATCGCTCCAACTGTGGCGCGGAGATCGCAAGGGTTCATTCCAATCTCCGATCGTCGTGGGGAACGGCTGGGGGACGATGACCCTGCTTGCCGGGGGTGCGGACTTCTCGGGAGACGGTGCTCCGGACCTGCTCGCCCGCGACACTGCCGGACGACTGCACGTGTACGAGGGTGATGGGCGGGGGAGCTGGTCTACCTCCGCACCGATCGGTCAGGGCTGGGGTTCGATATCGGCGCTGCTGGCGCCGGGGGACTTCACCGGCGACGGGCGTGCCGACGTCCTTGCAAGGGACAGCGCAGGCGGACTACATCTCTACCCCGGAATGGGCGGCGGGGTCGGTTACCTGAGCCAGATCGGTGCGGGTTGGGGCGGGATGCTTTCCATCGTCGGTCCCGGTGCGGCCGTCGGTGCCCCCGCGCCCCGGGCCCAGGGTCCAGGAGCCGGTGACCTCAGCGGAGACGGCAACCCGGACGTTGTGGCGTTGGGCTCGAATGGTCTCCTCCTTTATCGGGGGAACGGTGCAGGCGGGTGGCTCTCGGCATCAGCAGCAGACGCGAGTTGGCCCTCGAACGCGAGGATCGTCCCTCTCGGAGACTTCAACAACGACGCGGCGCGAGACCTCGGCCGCATCGGCGCCGACGGCACGTTCACCCTCATGGCGGGCAATGGAGACGGAACTTTCCGAGCGCCGGTCGCCATCGGGAACGGCTGGTCGGGCCTCGACATCGTGTTCGGAGGAATCGACTACGACGGTGATGGAAAGGTCGACGTCATCGCACGCGACGCGGGCGGGAGGCTGCTCCTCTACCGGGGGAACGGTGCCGGCGGATGGACTTCGGGCGGCAGTGTGATCGGCTGGGGCTGGGAAGGGTTCGACAGCATCGTCAACGCGGGTGACTTCGACGGCGATGGCCGGTCCGACATCCTCGCTCGCGTGCGGACGACCGGAGCGCTGGTCCTGTATCCGACGAACGGCAAGGGCGGGTGGGGCGAGGCGCGCCAGATCGGCAACGGATGGGGCGCATTCACGTCCCTGTTCAGCCCGGGGGATTTCGACGGCGATGGCGAGCCCGACGTCCTGGTGAGGACCGCAGCCGGAGACGTTCTCCTCTATCGCGGCGACGGACGCGGCGGCTGGCGGGGGAGCGTCAAGATCGGCTGGGGTTGGGCCGGATTCTCCCAGCTGTATTGACCGGCGCCCGCGTTCGCGGGGGATTGCCGTACACGCACGTTATGATGGGGGCGCCCTTCGGGCATGTCCCCCACGTGAGCTTGAGTTGAGCCTTGCCCGATAACACCCAGATCTTCGCCACCGTTCCGCGATCGCACTTCGATGTACCCGGACGCAGCAGCGGTCTCCTCGACGTCTTCCGCTGGCACTACCTGCTGCGGCTGCTGGTCCGGACGGGCGTCACGACCCGCTATCGGAACTCCGTCCTCGGATGGACGTGGTCATACGTCCGGCCGGCCGCCCAGTTCCTCGTCTTCTTCGTGGTCCTCGGCGTCTTCCTTGCGCTGAACCACGGCATTCCGAACTACGCGATCTACCTGTTCTCGGGAATCGTGATCATCAACCTCTTCAGCGAGGCGTTCAAGAACGCGACGACATCGATCGTGAACAACGCGCCACTCGTGCGAAAGGTGTACCTGCCGCGTCAGCTGTTCGCGGTCTCCTCGGTCATCGTCGCCCTCGTGCACTTCCTCCCGCAGGTGGCGTTGCTCGTGATCGTGTGCCTGTTCTTCGGCTGGATCGTCAAGCTGTCCGTGCTCTCGATCCTCGCCATCTTGGCGGCGGTCGTCATCATCGTGCTCTTCGCGCTCGGCCTGGGGCTCTTCTTCGGCGCCGTGAACGTCCGCTACCGCGATGCGGAGAACATCGTCGAGCTGCTCCTGCTCCTCGCGACCTGGGCGTCTCCGGTGCTGTACTACTGGACGATGGTCCAGGATGTGCTGCCGGAGTGGCTGGTGACGCTGTACATGCTGAACCCGATCACGCAGGCCGTCGAACTCTTCCACTTCGCCTTCTGGTACCCGATCACCGAGACCACCCTGCCGTTGCCGCCCATGCTGGCGATCAACACGCTCTGGACGACACTGATCACGATCGCGACCGTCGCCGTCGGGCACATCGTGTTCCGGCGCCTCGAGGGAAGGTTCGCGCAGGACCTATGAGTTCCATCACCGAACAGACTCGTCCGAGCGTCGTCGTCGACGGCGTTCACAAGACCTTCACGCTCAACCATGCGTTCTCGCTGAAAGACACCCTGGTGTCCTGGGTTCGGGGGCGCAAGACGACCAGCACCTTCGAGGCGCTCCGGGGAATCGACATCGTCATCGACGAAGGGGAGTCCGTCGCGATCCTCGGCCTCAACGGCTCCGGCAAGTCCACGCTGCTGAAGCTCATCTCCGGCGTGATGCGTCCCGACGGCGGCGAGGTGCTCACCCGCGGGCGAGTGGCCGGCCTCATCGAGGTCGGCGCCGGTTTCCACCCCGAGCTGTCCGGCCGCGAGAACGTTTTCCTGAACGCGGCCATCCTGGGGATGAATCGCAAGGAGATCGAGGCGCGCTACGACCAGATCGTCGCGTTCAGCGAGATCGAGGAGTTCATCGATCAAGAGGTCAAGCACTACTCATCAGGCATGTTCATGCGGCTCGCGTTCTCGGTCGCGATCCACGTGGAACTCGATGTGCTGCTCGTGGATGAGATTCTCTCCGTCGGTGACGCCCCGTTCCGCGAGAAGTGCCGTGAGAAGTTCCAGGAACTGATCGCTGCGGACAAGACTCTCGTCGTCGTCAGCCACGACATGGAAATGGTTCGCGAACTCTGCACCCGCGCGATCGTGATCGACAAGGGTCTGGTGGTCTACGACGGTGGAGTCGAGGGCGCCATCGCGATCGTCGAGGGCTGAGCCCTGAGCTGGTGGGAGGCCGCGGGGGCCGTTGCCGCCGCCGCTCTGTGGCTCTTCGGCCCTGGCCTGGCGATCGGGCTGGCGGCACGTCTGCGAGGGCTCGCGCTCTGGGCGATGGCGCCGGCGTTGTCGACGGCGGGCCTCGCCGTTCTCGCCATCGTCTTCGGGCTGACGGGTCTGCCGTGGCAGCCGCTGTCGGCGGGCATCGGCGCCGTTGTGGTCGCTGCGGCCGTCTGGGCACTGAGCCTCGTCGTGCGGCCCGGGTCCGCCCCGACGAGCGCGCCGCGGGGAGCCCCTTGGCTTGTACCCGCCGGTGTCGCCGTCGGCGCCGTGCTCACCGCACTGCGCCTCGCGCTCTACATCGGCGACCCCGACAACCCTTCGCAGACGAACGACGCGGTGTTCCATTTGAACGCGCTCCGGTACATCGCCGACACGGGGTCCGCCTCGTCGCTGGATCTGACCGGAATGCTCGGCGCGACAACCATCTACCCCGCAGGCTGGCACGCACCCGCCTCGCTCGTGTTCATGATGGGCACCGACATCGTCGTCGCCGCGAACGCCATGAGCCTCGTGATCGGCGGAGCGGTGTGGACCCTCGGCGTGGCGTGGTTGACGCTGGTGGCTACCCGGGGTGACCGGCTCGCCGCGGCGGCCGCTGCGGCGCTCGCCGCCGCCGCCGCCGCGTTCCCCCTGCTGATGATCCAGTGGGGCGTGCTATACCCGTCGCTGCTGGCCATCGCAATCCTCCCGGCAGCGCTCGCAAGCATCCTCGAACTGCCGCAGCGCTGGTCGTCGACGCGCTGGCGGGGAGTGATCTGGGGTGCAGGTCTCGCGGGCGTAGCGGCTCTCGGCGTCGCGCTGGCGCAGCCGTCGATCCTCGTGATCTGGGGCATCGCCGGAACGAGTTTCGGTATGTGGCTTGTTGTCTCGGCGTGGCGGAGCGCTGCCGCTCGCACCCGCATCTGGCTCGTGGCGGCGGCACTCGGCCAGGTCGCCGTGCTCGTGTGTCTGTGGTGGCTGCTCGGGCGGTTCGTCACGTCCGAGTGGCCGCCATCGAGAGGCAAGCTCGAGGCGGTGCTGGACGTGTTGTCCAACAGCCTGGTCGGATTCCCACGCGAGTGGGCTCTGAGCGCGCTGATGCTCGTCGGCCTCATAGCCAGCGTGAGAGTCGCGCATCTACGATGGCTTGCCACTTCGTGGGCCATGGTCGCGGCGCTTTACTTCGTCGCGGTGGCGGTCGGGAATGCGACGGTCCGCGCCTTCCTGCTGGCCCCGTTCTACGGCGACCCCTATCGTGTGGCTGCGGCGCTCCCGGTCGTCGTGATACCGCTCGCGGGAATCGGAGCCGCGGCCCTGGCGGGTCTCGTGGGCGGTCTGATCCAGCGTCGGCGCGACCTCCCGCACGCCCCGGCTGCAACCGTCGGTGCAGCGACGCTTGCGGCACTCGCCGTCGCCGGACTGATCTCCATCGCGGTCTCGCCCATCATCCAATGGCGCGACGTCTGGACGGGCGCAGTGGATCGCGTGACGTGGTACACGATGGCCGACGACAGCTACCTCACGCCCGATGAACGGGCGCTGCTGGGTCGGCTGAACGCGGTCGTCGCACCGGGTGACGTCATCGTCGGGAATCCATCGACCGGAATGGCCTTCGGGTTCGCGATCGGCGATCACACGGTTTATCCCTTGACCTGGCAACCGCCTCAGACGGCAGCGTACGACGTCCTCGCGTCCAACCTCAACGAGGTCGCCACCGATCCTGCGGTGTGCCCGGCAGTGGAGTCGATCGGAGCACGGTACGTACTCGACTTCGGGCCCGGCGAGACCGAGTATGGTCGCTACATCCTCCCCGGGTTCACGGATATCGCCGCGCGTGACGGCTTCGAGCTCGTCGATCGACAGGGTGACGCCGTCCTCTGGCGGATCACCGCCTGCGGCTGATCAGCCCTGTCCGCCCGTCGGACCGTCAGGGGAGTGGCGGGTCGGCTCAGCCGGAGACTCGCTCTCGCGTGCCTCCAGAAGTGCGATCCGTCGCGCGAGCTGGGTGATGCGTCGGTTCTGTTCGACGTTCGCCCGGTACTGCGTCGCGATGAAGACCAGTACGACGACAACGAGCGCGTACAAGAGCAGGTCGGTACCGCGCCCGACGCCGATCAGTGTCGCTACCCAGGTGAGCCACTGGGGGAACAGGACCGAGAGGACGGCGGCGACGACGAAACCGAGCAGAAGGAGTCGACGGATCGCGAGGTGGCTGTCGCTGCCCGGATTGCGGATCACGAGGAAGCCGATCACGAGGATCGCCGCGATGAGGAGGATCTGGATGAGCATCAGCGGACCACCAGATCGACGAGGATGTTGATCGAGTTCAGCACGCTCTGACCCTTCGCCTTCGAGTAGTCGGTGTAGAGCAACTCAACCGGATACTCCTGCCAGGCGAGCCCCGTGTTGCCGAGTTGCAGCACGATCTCGGTCGCGTGCGCCATGCGGTCCTGTTTGAGATGCACCCGCTCGGCGGCGTCGCGGCGGATCACGCGCAGGCCGTTGTGCGCGTCCGTCAGACGCAGTCCCGTCGACTTGTTCGTCACCCATACCGCGGTCTTCAGGATGACACGCTTGATCAGGCCCGGATTCGTGCGGTCGTCGAGGAACCGTGAGCCGAAGACGATCGACAGATCCGACTCCCGTGCACGCCGGACCATCCCCAGTGCGTCATCCACCCGATGCTGGCCGTCCGCGTCGAACGTGACCAGATACCGGGCGCTCGGGTGCTCCAGTGCGTACTCGATGCCCGTCTGAAGAGCGGCGCCCTGACCGAGGTTCACCGGATGACGCACGACCCGCGCGCCGGCCGCCTCCGCGATGGCTGCAGACCCGTCCGAGGAACCGTCATCGACGCAGACGACGTGGGGAAACGACGGCAGAAGCCCGGCGATCACGTCGCCGATGACGGCCGCTTCGTTGTAGAGGGGTATGACGACCCAGCTCTCGGCGTCGGGCACAGGTGCGCCACTCGGGGACTCGGCGGTCATCCAACCATTCTGACAGAGCACGGTAGACTTGACGGCGCGTTGCGATGACCGATGCCGCAACGCGAGGAGCCCCCAAACGTGAGTGAGCCTTTCGCCGTGCGTGTCACGGAAACCGCCGACGTGTCCGCCGACTCGGAGATCGGCGACGGATCCTCCATCTGGCACCTCGCCCAGGTGCGCGAGGGTGTGAAGATGGGCCGCAACTGCATCGTGGGCCGCGGCGCGTACATCGGCACCGGTGTCCAGATGGGCGACAACTGCAAGGTGCAGAACTACGCTCTCGTCTACGAGCCCGCGAAGCTGGCCGACGGCGTGTTCATCGGACCGGCCGTCGTCCTGACCAACGACACCTACCCCCGCGCGATCAACGCCGACGGCACACTGAAGGATGTCCACGACTGGGTTCCGGTCGGGGTGACCATCGAACGCGGCGCGTCCGTCGGGGCGCGCGCCACCTGTGTCGCGCCGGTCACGATCGGTGAATGGGCGACCGTTGCCGCGGGAGCGGTCGTCGTCAAGGATGTTCCCGCGTTCGCACTCGTCGCCGGCGTGCCCGCCCGCCGAATCGGCTGGGTCGGCCGTTCCGGACACCCGCTGATCGAGCGGGACGGTCTGTGGCGTTGCCCTGTTTCGGATGACCTCTACGAAGAGGTCGACGGTCTGTTGAGAGAGGTCACCAAGTGACACCGGATTTCATTCCTCCTGCCAAGCCGAT
Source organism: Microbacterium sp. C23T (assembly GCF_053345975.1). Lineage (NCBI taxonomy): Bacteria > Bacillati > Actinomycetota > Actinomycetes > Micrococcales > Microbacteriaceae > Microbacterium > Microbacterium sp. C23T. The sequence continues at coordinate 48,839 of NZ_JBKFBD010000007.1, forward strand.
CATCGGTGAAGACGAGAGGGCGGCCGTCGACCGCGTCCTGCGCAGCGGGATGGTCGCACAGGGGCCTGAGGTCGCGGCGTTCGAGAGCGAGTTCGCTGCGCACTTCGTCGAGGGTCGCGAGACGGTTGCGGTGAACTCCGGAACGTCGGGTCTGCACCTCGGGCTGCTGGCGGCCGGCGTCGGACCGGGCGACGAAGTCATCGTGCCCTCCTTCACCTTCGCCGCGACGGGCAACTCGGTCGCCCTCACCGGCGCGACGCCGGTATTCGTGGACATCGAGCCCGAGACGTTCACACTGGCCCCCGAGGCGGTGGAAGCGGCGATCTCGTCCCGCACGCGCGGCATCCTTCCCGTTCACCTGTACGGACACCCCGCGCGGCTCAGGGAACTCTCCGCCCTGGTGGAGAAGCACGGCGTGGCGCTGTACGAAGACGCCGCGCAGGCGCACGGCTCCTCCCTCGACGGGCGTCCCGTCGGAACGTGGGGGGAGTTCGCGATGTTCTCGCTGTACCCGACGAAGAACATGACGTCGGGCGAAGGGGGCATGGTCACGCTCGCCGACGCGGCGACCGCCCGCAGGGTGCGTCTGCTGCGCAACCAGGGGATGGAGAAGCAGTACGAGAACGAACTCGTGGGCTTCAACGCGCGCATGACCGACCTGCACGCGGCCATCGGTCGGGTCCAGCTCACGAAGGTCGACGGCTGGACTGCGCGCCGTCAGGCGAACGCCGCGTTCCTCGACCAGCACCTCCGCGGGGTCGGGGTGCCTTCGGTCGCTGCCGGTGCCGTGCACGTCTATCACCAGTACACGATCCGGGTGCCGGAGGATCGCGACGGGTTCGTCACGGCGCTCAGGGACGAGCACCAGGTCGGCAGCGGCGTGTACTACCCGATCCCGAATCACCGCCTGCCGTCGCTCGCACACTTCGCGCCTGGCGTCGACTTGCCGGAGACCGAGCGCGCCGCACGCGAGGTCGTCTCTCTGCCCGTGCATCCGTCGTTGTCGCAGAACGACCTCGAGCGCATCGTGGCCGCCGTGAACGCCGTCGCGGGAGCGGGCGCCTGATGGCCGACACCCTCCGCGCCGGACTGCTCGGCGTCGGGATGATGGGCAGGCACCACGCACGCGTCCTGCGCGAGGTGGACGGCGTCGACCTCGTCGCGATCGCCGACCCGGGCGGCGATCCGCACAGCGTCGGCGGTTCTCTTGCGGTGCTGCCTGACATCGATGCGCTCATCGAGGTAGGCCTTGACATCGCCGTCGTCGCCGTGCCGACCCGGTTCCACCACGAGGCGGCGCTCAAGCTCGCCGAGGCGGGCGTGCACACGCTCGTCGAGAAGCCGATCGCGCACACCGTCGACGCGGGTCGAGAGATGACGGACGCCTTCACGTCGCGCGGCCTGGTCGGGGCGGTCGGTCACGTCGAGCGCTTCAACCCCTCACTCCAGGAGCTCCGCCGTCGCCTCGCGAACGGCGACGTCGGCGAGGTGTACCAGATCGCCACGCGCCGTCAGAGCACCTTCCCCAGCCGTATCGCGGATGTCGGCGTCGGGAAGGACCTCGCATCGCACGACATCGATCTCACCGCTTGGGTGGCGCAGAGCGACTACCGCAGTGTCTTCGCGCAGACGAACTTCAAGAGCGGACGCGAGCACGAGGACATGATCGCGGTCACGGGCCGCCTCGCGAACGACATCATCGTGAGCCACCTCGTCAACTGGTTGAGCCCGATGAAGGAGCGCGTGACGGTCGTGACGGGCGACCGCGGCACCTACATCGCCGACACGGCGACGGGGGACCTCACGTTCTTCGCCAACGGCACGATACCGCTCGAGTGGGACTCGGTCTCGTCATTCAGGGGTGTCTCGGAGGGCGATGTGACCCGCTTCTCCTTCGCCAAGCGTGAGCCGCTGCGTGTCGAGCACGAGGCATTCCGCGACGCCGTCCTGGGGCTGCCGAGTGATGTCGTCACGATGGAGCAGGGACTGCACACGCTCGAGGTCATCGAGGGAGCTCTCGAGTCAGCGCGGACGGGATTGTCGGTCACCTTCTGATGTCGATTCTCCAGACCCGGAGCGCCGCATGAAAGGTGTCTGGGTAATCCTCCGGCTCCTCCTCCCGCTCCTGCCGGCGGGTGCGCGTCGCTACTTCCTCGGCTACATGATCTGGACGAGCGCACTCACGGTGCTCGACGTCATCGCCGTGTCCATGCTGGCGATCGTCATCGGCCCCGCGATCACAGGCGGCACGCTGAGCATCCCCCTGATCGGGGAGGTCACAGCCGAGCAGGCTCCGCTGTTCGCCCTACTCGCGTGCGTGCTCATCATCGTGAAGTCGGCGCTGTCGCTCCTGCTCCACTGGCACGCGACGCGACGCTTCGCGAAGTACGAGCTCGCGATCGGCGATCGCATGTTCAAGGCGTACATCAACTCGAGCTGGGAGCAGCGCTCCAAACGCACGGTCGCTGAGATCACGCGCATCGCCGACTCGGGCATTGCGAACACGATGGCGGGCTTCCTGCTCCCGCTCATGCGCGTGCCCGCCTCGATCTGCACGTTCGTCGTCGTGCTCACGGTGCTGCTCGTGGTCGATCCGATGATCTCGATCATCACGCTCGTCTATCTGACACTCATCGCCCTGGTCGTGCACAATCTCGTCACCAAACGTGCCCTTGAGGCTGCCACGGTGAACCTCGAGTTCAGCTACCGCGTGGCGATCCTGATGACCGAGATGATGGAGGCGCTCAAAGAGCTCAGCCTCCGCAACCGCCTCGGCGACGTCGCCGATCTCGTGACGGCCAATCGGCAGCGCTCCGTGCGCGCTCGCGCGAACGGGTCGATCCTCGGGCTCATCCCCGGGTTCGTCTTCGAAGCGGCGCTGATCGGCGGCATCATCCTGATCGGCGGCTTCTCCTACCTGCAGGGCGGGTTCACCTCGGCCCTCACGTCGGTCGCGCTGTTTGCGACGGCGGGCTTCCGGCTCATCCCCGCGATCAATGGCATCCAGGGCGGCATCGTGCAAGCGATCGCGTCCATCCCGTCCGCGAGCGACGTCGTGGACGATCTCATCGCGGCCGAGAAGGACATGGAGACCTCGACGACGCCCGCCGACACGGCGGTGCTCGTCGAACGCCCGGAGCGACTCGCGCTGACCGATGTGCGCTTCCGCTATCCCAAAGCGGAGGAAGACGTCATCCGGGGCATGTACCTGGACATCCCGCTGGGCAGCTCGGTCGGGATCGTAGGACCTTCGGGAGCGGGCAAGTCGACGCTCATCGACCTCCTCCTCGGGCTCAGCGTGCCCTCGTCGGGCGAGATCCTCATCGACGGGCAGCCGCTCAACGCTGTTCTGCGCCAGTGGCGCGGCCGTGTCGGCTACGTGCCGCAGCGCGTCGCGCTGTTCGACGGCACCATCGCGCAGAACGTCGCCCTCACGTGGGGCGACGAGGTGGACCGCGAGCGCGTCGTGCACGCGCTGGAACGTGCGCAGCTGAGCACGCTCGTCGCGTCGCGCACGGGCGGCATCGACGAGCGGATCGGCGAGCGTGGCGTGTCGCTGTCGGGCGGTCAGCAGCAACGGCTCGGCATCGCGCGCGCCCTCTACACCGACCCCCTCGTGCTCGTGCTCGACGAGGCCACGAGCTCGCTCGACACCAAGACCGAGGACGAAGTCACGAGGTCGATCCGCGCGCTGCAGGGTGAGGTCACCCTCATCTCGGTGGCGCACCGACTCTCCACGGTCAAGGACTATGACCGCATCTGCTATGTGGATGAGGGGCGGATCGTTGCGCAGGGAACATTCCGGGAGGTGGCATCGCAGCTTCCGTCGTTTGCGGAGCAGGTGCTGCTGGCGGGCCTCGGTCGCGAAATCGATCTCTAGGTCGCTCGTCAGGTCGCGGACAGCGACCGCAGACCCGCGTAGAGCGTGCGAAAAGGCGCCTGACGGTGCAGAGCGAGAAGCGGGTTGCGCGGAAGCATGGCGGCGACCGTCCGATAGTTCCACCGCGCATCGATGAAGTGCAGGATTGCAACGGGGTCGGGCTGCTCCCTCTCGAGTTCGTCGATGACGCTGCGGTCGGCGCGGGCGAGCAGGCTGGTCACCCCCGGTGCCGAAGCCTCGAGGCGCGCGAGCACCGTGAGAAGATCGGCGCGATGCGCGACGATCCCTTCGGGCACCCTCGTACGGGCGAGCACGGCGTCGAAGAAGTGCACCCGGAGGATCTTCACCGCGAGCGCACGTCGATCCGCTCGCCCGAGTCGCCCGAACCAAGGGTGAGCCTCGATCGCATCGAGGAAGGCGAAATCGTCGTGGACGGGGCGGGGCGCCGACGTGACGCGGTCGATCGCGTCGTCGTTGACGAGATACGCGGGCCCCGTCCTGTCGTAGGCGACGTTGCGACCCGTGAACCACAGGGTCGCCGAGTACGCGAGGTCCTCGCCCGATGCCAGCCCTTCAGTGAAGCGGAGGTCGGGGAATCGCTCGCGCGACACCAGGCCGAGCGGCGCGCTCCGATACGCGAGCCGGTCCTTGCGGGCGCTGAGTCGGCGTGTGCGACGGCCGCGGCGCACCGGCGGATAGGGGTCGGCACCGCGTGCACCGAGGAGGATACGCGCGATTATCGTCGACGCCCCCGTCGCGCGCTGCAGCGCCAGCCACGAATCGAGGGCCCCCGGCGCGAGCTCGTCGTCGGAGCCCATGACCGAGACGAAAGGCGCGTCCGATAAGTCCAGCCCGTGATTCATCGGACCCGCGGGGGAGTGGACGCCGTCGGCGAGCGAGAGGAGCCGGACGGACGGATGCTGCGCGTAAGGTCCGAGGTTCGCTCGGATGACCTCGGGGTCGATGTTGTGGGCCACCACGTTGACACGCACATCGGCGGTCGTGTGATCGACGATCGACGCGACGGCGCGGGCGATGGGGCGGGATGCCGAGTGCACGGCGATCGTCACGTCGACGTCGGGGCGGGTCATGGATCGAGCCTACCGAGCGCGGAGAGCACCGCCGGGCGCCCGACGCGGCCGACCCAATCAGGCGCGAGGCCGGATCCAGTCGTCGAGCAGGACACGCGCGCTGAACGGACCGGAATGAACGGCCTGAACGAACGCCGGGCCGGCAGCTGCGAGCTCGCGTGCTGCTACGGGGTCCGCGAGCAGTCCCGACACGACGTCGCCGAGGGTGTCCGGAGTCGCCTGGACGATCGGGAGCTCCAGGCCCGTCGCGCGCTCCACCTCGTCGCGGACGTCGGGGAGAACATGCCCGACAACGATGCGGCCGGCTGCCATCGCCTCGCACGCGGCCACGCCGTACGACCCGATCCGGAACTGGTCGATCACGATGTCGGCCGCGGCGAAGCGCGCCGGCATCTCGTCGGCCGTCGCGCCCGTGACAGTCTCATAGACGGCTCGGCCCGATTCGAGGAGGGGTGCCAGTGCCGGCGCGATGAGGTGGCTGCCCTTCTGGACGGGCGCGCTCGAGGCGTGGATGATGCGGGCCGGGCCTCCGCCATCGAGCAAACGCGCGTCGGTCGCGAACGCCGCGACGTCGGTGACGACGGGGCACCAGATCGCGGTCGGCACGTCGAAGAGGAGGTCGGGGGTGGAGACGAACACAGGTCGGTCGAGTCGCCGCAGCAATTCGAGGTTTGCGCGCGCGTCCTCGCGCAAGACGTCTGTCCTGGGGTCTTCCGGGTACGGCGACCAGGGCGTTCGCTCCGCATGACGGTCGGGATCGCGCACGTCGGTGCCGTGGGCGAGGAAGGCGACCGACACCCCGGCTGACGCCAGTGCCTCGACCTCAGCCGCGACGCTGCGTGAGAAGCGTGTGCCGAAGAGGGGCCGCTCGGCCTCTACCAGCACGTGGGTGAACTGCGAGACCGCCTCCCACTGCGCCTCGCCCCACTGCGACGACGCGTTCACCACCGCGATCGCGACCGACGAGTCGGCGGGGAAGTCGAACCCTCCGGGCAGCGAGACCGCCATATTGCGTGCCGCGAGACCCGCGTCGGCGGCCTCGAGCGACCGCGCCCAGCGGTAGCCCTGCCCGGAGTAGTTCGTCGGACCGATGAAGACGCGGATTCCGCCCGTCGGGACTTCGGTCGGAGCGCCGTCGCCCCCGCCGAGCAGAAGTGATGACAGCCGGCCGACGACGCCGTCGGGGTTGCGCGCTGCGGACGCCATGAGTCTGTTCACCCATGCGGGCAGCGAGGACCGATGCCGCATGAGCCAGTCGACCGTGCGGCTGACGAGCCCGCTCACGGCATCCGCCTGCGCGTGGCGGCGGCGATCTCGTCCGCGACCCGCCCCGCGACCGCGGCCATCGAGTGCTCGCGGGCCGTCCACGCGGCCAGGGCCGCGCGGTCGGGCTCGGTCGGAGGGTGATCGATCATCGCCCGCAGGGCGCCTGCGAGCTCGTCCGCGTCGTGCGACACAGCGGCGCCGGCCCGCACGTGCCGACTAGCCTCCGTGACGAACGGGCCCGTCGGACCGGGGCCGGCGAACACGACGGGGCAGCCGGCGGCGAGCGACGAGTACACCTTCGAGGTGAAGGCGTAGTCGTACCCTGTTCCCGGCCGCAGGGTCGCGATCGAGACCAGCGCGCCGCCCAGCACGCGCGAGAGCTCCTCTGGGCCGACGGGTGCCGCGAACTCGACAGAGGAATCGACGCCGCGGTCGCGCGCGCGAACGGCGAGCGTTTCTTGCTCACCGTTGCCGATGACGAGGAGGCGCAGATCGACTCCGTTGTCTCGCAAGACCGCCAGGGCATCCACGACGACCTCCGCCCCGTGCCAGGTCGAATAGCTGCCGGCGTAGACGACCAGCGGCTGGATGTCGGCCGGGCGGTACGAGAAAGACGACGTGTCGGCGCCGAACCCCGTCACAGCGATCGGCCGCTCGATGCCGAGCGCGCGCACGCGGTCGACCACGCCCTGCGAGATCGTGACGAGTCGCGTCGCTCCACGCATAGCGAAGCGTTCCAGCCGGCGCAGCACGCGCGTGACAGCCGTCGACGAGGTCGCCATGCTCGCGGCATCCGACCAGATGTCGGCAGCGTCGTAGACGTACGGGATGCGGCGCAGAGCGCACACGACTCGCACGACGACGCCCGTCGTGGGAGGCGGTTCGACGAAGACGACATCGGGACGCCGCGCGAACAGCAGCCGGAAGAACAGTGGAAGGTCGAAGCTCGCGTAGGGCAGGTATCCGCGTACGTAGCCGTTGCGGTCCCGGACGACCGGGAAGGTCCGCACGCGCTCACGGGGTGCGTGCGTCTCGGACGAGCGTGGTGGCCGGGCTGTCAGGACGGTCACATCGTCGCCGCGCTCGACGAGTGCATCCGCGACGCTACCGAGGAAGAACGACGCGGCCGACGGCTCGGGCCGGTAGATGCGTGAGACGATCGCCACCCGCACGTCAGGCCTCGATGAAGTGCTTCATCAGCACATCGCGCGAGAAACGCCCGTCGTGCAGTCTTCGAACGAACTCGGGGCCGGACTGGGCGATCTCGCGATAATGATCCGGGCGGGCCGCGATATCGCGAAGCCGCTCCTCGACGGTCGCGAGCGTCGTCTCGGGGATCGGAAGCGGCATCCCGGCATGCCTCTCGACCTCGTTGCGCACTTGATCGGTCACGTGCGCAAGCACGATCCGTCCCGACGCCATCGTCTCGCACGCGCCGACGCCGTAGTCGCCCGTGCGGAACTGGTCGAGGACGACATCGGCATCCGCGAACACCGCGGGCATCTCGTCGTTCGGGATGCCCTTGAGCTCCACGTACTCGATGACGCCCTCATCGTGCAGACGTCGCACGATCGGCGCGAGGTCGGGGGTGCCCTTCAGGTTGGGGTTGGTCGGGGCGTGCACGACCTTGACGCGCTCGCGCGTAAGCGCGGGGCGATCGCTCGCCCACTTGTCGGGGTCGACCACAACCCCGAGGAAGTGCGCCTGCGGCACGTCGACGAGCAGCCCCGCCGTCGACACGAACGTCGGCACGCCGAGGTCGGCGATGAGGCGCAGATTCTCGGCGACGCTGGGTTCGAGCAGGGCCGCGGGCACCCAGATGTCGTTGTGGAAGTACGACCATTCGTCGCCCGCCATGTGCGTGGACGGCAGGCGGATGTCGGTGCCGTGGCCGACGACCGCGAGCTTCGCGCCTTGGGCCTGCATGAGCGCGGCCTGCTTGCGCACGTCGCCCGAGTGCAGTCCGCCCAGGACGGGGAAGCATGCCTCGATCATGACGTGGGTGTACTCCGTGCCGATCGTGTCGAGCATCGCCTTCTGCCACGCGCGGGAGTGCTCGGCGGTGCGCCACGTCACTCGGTAGTCGGCCTCGTACTGGAGCACGTTGTTCTCGGTGTGCACGTAGTTGCGCGCCGACACTTCGCCCGTCGACTCGAGCGCACGGGACCAGCGGTAACCCTGGCCTGCGTAGTTGACGGGGCCGACGAGCAGACGGTAAGGCTTCGTCAGGTCGGGATGCGGGGGCTCCGGCGGACGCACGCCGCGTACACGGTCCACGTTCGACGCGATCGCGTCCTGCAGCGACTTGGGGATCAGTTTCCATGCGCGCTCAACGACGGGGTGCATGCTGCTCGCTTCCCTTGCGGCTTTCGCCGAGATCGATCCAGTGCTCGAGCAGGGCTCGTGCGGCCAGTCGGCCGTCGTGCACCGCGTGCACGAACGCGACGCCCGCAGACCGGAGCTCGGCCCCATCGCTCCGGGCGAGACCTCGCAGCACATCCTCGATCGTGGCCGGGGTCGCCTCGACGATCGGCAGCTCGAGACCTGTGAGCGCCGCCACCCTCTCGCGGATGTGTTCGGCGACGTGGCCGACGACGATGCATCCCGCCGCCATCGCCTCGCACGCGGCGACGCCGTACGACCCGACGCGAATCTGATCGATCACGACATCCGCCTTCGTGAAGACGGCCGGCATCTGGTCGGACGGTCGCCCCTGCACGAGATCGAGCTCGATCACGCCCTCGGCGGCCAGCTGCTCGAGGACGGGCAGCACGAGCGAGGTGCCCTTGACCGGGCCGACGGAGGGGGCATGCGCGACGCGGAGCGGGCCGACCCGGCCCGGGCGCTCGACCTGCCAGCGCGCTGGGTCGACGACGACCGGGCACCAGTGGGCATCGGGCAGGTCGTCGAGCAGATCGGGCGTCGACACGAAGACGGGTCTGCCGCTGGTCGTGACCAACTCGATGTTGCGCGACGCAAGGGTCTCGGCCCGCGGCGCATAGATCGAGGGGTCGTTGTAATGCGACCATTCATGGCGCTCGACGTGGCGCGACGGCAGACGCACGTCCGTGCCGTGGGCGAGATAGGCGACGTCGACCCCGTCTTCGGCCAGGGCCCGTGCCTGCGTGCCGACCGACCGTCCGAAGAGACGGCCGAACGGCGGCTCCTCGGCTTCGATGAGCACGTGAGTCGCGCCGAGCGCAGCTTCGAACTCCCGACGCTGCCAATCACCGTCGTTGTGGTAGGTCCCGACCGGAACGACGACGTCGGCCGGGAAGTCGAACCCGCCGGGCACCTCCACCGCGAGATTGCGTGCGCTGATCGACGCGTCAGCCGCTTCGAGCGCGCGCGCCCACTCTCGTCCTTGACCGGAGTAGTTGACCGGGGCGATGAGGACGCGTCGCGGCGCGTCGTCGAATGACGTGGCGGGCACCGAGCCGATCGCCGCGGGACGCCCGAGCCGCTTCGCGGCGACGCGGCCGATCAACGAGTCCGGGGCATCGGCGACGGCATCGATGGCGGCGTTGATCCAGCGCGGGATTGAGTTCCTGTTCACAGCGTCGGGTGGGTCCCCATCGGCGCGCGAGTCATGGCATCCAGTCTACGAGCACGAGCCCGCGCGACGGCTCGACGCATGCCCCGTATCATGGCAGTCGGTCGCAGAGCGGGTATCGCGGTCGTCTGCGGCTCCGCCGCCGAGTCGCAGGGATCTATCGAAAGGTGTCGCACGCTGATGGGCCGTGATTCGCAGGCGGAGAGACCGACGCTGCTCATCCTGTCGTTCTCGGCGATCGCCGGCGATGCACGTGTGCTCAAGCAGGTCGAGGCCTTCCGCGGCGACTACGCCGTGACGACGGTCGGGTATGGCCCGACACCCGGCGGCGTCGCAGAGCACATCCGCATTCCCGACGACGTGCTGCACAATGTCCTCGACGACCGGTACATCACGCGACGCGCGTACCGTCGCGCGTATTGGACGCTCTGGTCGGTGGACTGGGTGCGCAAGAACGTGCCGAGGCGGCGATGGGACGTCGTCCTCGCCAACGATGTCGAGGCCGTGCCGATCGCGCTGCGCCTCCGGCCGAGAAGGGGCGTGCACGCCGACCTCCACGAGTACTCGCCGCTGCTCCACGAGGACTGGGAGGGGTGGCGCGAGCGCATCACCCCGTACGTCGAATGGGTGTGCCGGCGTTACCTGCCGAAGGCGTCGTCGTGGACGACCGTGAGCAAGGGACTCGCCCGCGAGTACGAGAAGAACTTCGGCATCCGGGCGGAGCTCGTCACGAACGCGGCGCCGTATCGCGAGGGCGAGCCGACTCCCGTTCACCACCCCGTCCGGCTCGTGCACTCAGGCGCCGCGATGGGGGACCGCCGGCTCGAGAGCCTCATCGCGGGCGTCGCCAGAGCGTCGACTCCTGTCACGCTCGATCTGTATCTCACCCTCAATCAGCCCGCCTACGTCGAACAGCTGCGCGAGCAGGCTGGGGCGACGCACGGGCGCGTGCGCGTGCTCGATCCGGTGCCCTACTCGCAGCTGATCGAGACCCTTCGCGACTACGACATCGGCGTGCACCTGCTCGCGCCCACCAACTTCAACAACACCTGGGCGCTGCCCAACAAGCTGTTCGACTACGTGCAGGCGCGGCTCGGTGTGATCGTCGGCCCGACGGCCGAGATGGCCGAGTACGTCGAGCGCCACGGCCTCGGTGCCGTCGCCGACGGGTTCGAGCCCGACGGCCTTGCGCGCCTGCTCGACGCGACGACGACGCCCGACGTCGAGCGGTGGAAGGATGCCTCGGCCCGCTCCGCACGCGAACTGTCGGCCGAGTCGCAGGTCCAGATCTGGAAGACCGCGATCGCAAAGCTCGCTCCGCCGGCGGTCTGAGTCAGGCCCGATCGGCCTCGCGCCCGACCGCGGCCGGCGCCTGAAGCGCGGCGCGCATTGCTGTACGGCTCGCCGACGCCGAGGCGTGGGTCCTCGCCCAGTCCCATCCGTGATCGGCCTGCGCCGCGAGCGTCTGCGGGTGTTCGAGCAGTCCGGCGACGGCGTCGTGCAGCGAATCGACGTCCGCGACCACCCACGCTCCGCGCGACTCCACGCCGAGGTCGGGCTCGTCGTCTGCGGAGGCGCTGGTGACGACGACGCATCGCCGGGCCATCGCCTCGACGCCGAAGACGCCGGGCACCGACGAGTAGAACTCGTTGAGCGCGATGTGCGCCTCGTCGAGCGCGGCGAGCACCTCGCTGTGCGGCACACCGATGAGTTCGCGATATTCGACGTGCGGATGAGCGGCAGTGATCCGTGCCATGGCGTCTCGCACAGCATCCGTCCCCTTCAGCACGGGACTGGACGGCGCATGCACGACCACAATTCTCGACGGGTCGTCGAACTTCCCAGACGGCGGCGCGAACTGCTCGTCGGGATGGAAGTAGAGGAAAGGGTGAGTCGGCGACTGCAGGTACGACAGCTGGTCGTGCTTCGCGTTGAAGATGACCTCGGCGTTGCGATCCGCGACCTCGGCGCGGAGTCGTCGGGCGTCGTCGTACGCGTCCGTGCCGAAGAGTGGGTCGACGTCGAGGAGACGGGTGCCAAGATTGGGTCGCCCCGTGCGCGCCGCGAGCGCCGCCATGAGCTTCGGGGAGCGGATGTCATTGCCCGTGAAGTAGCAGACCAGACGCCGCCGGTGCCGGCGGAGGAACGAGAACTCGAACTCGCGCTCGTCGTGATGGCCTTCGAGGAATGCGCCGCCGCCGACGTAGATGAAGCCACGCGCGCGGTTCGCGAGCCATGCGAGCAGGATCGGGCCGCCGTACAGGCGCCGCCAGGTCGCCCAGCGGCCGCCCAGCGCGGTGCTCGTCGTCTGGATCACCGCGTCGTACGGCACGTCGTAGAACCGGTTGCGTGAGTGGATCGCCGTGTATGAGCGGGGGAGCGCCGACGCGATGTTCGTCGCCATGAGCGCGATGTCCTCAGGACCGACGACCCAGTCGATACGGCGCGCGAAGAGCGCGAACGGCTTCAACATCCAGTACATCACCCGCAGGATGAGCTTCTGCCGCGAGAAGACCGTCGTGTCGCTCATGACGTGCGTCGAGGGATGCAGAACTTGACGTAGAAGCTCTTCGGGACGCGGTCCAGCTTCCACATGAGCCAGAAGAACGGGCGGAGCAGCTCGAACCGGCGCTTGTAGGTCGGATAGTCCGTGTACATCTTCTTCGGCATCGTCATGACGCGCTCGAACTCGGCGTCGTCGAAGCCCATGCGCTTCTTGACGAGCGCGATGAGCTCAGGATCGCCGACCCGTGGCTCGATGAACTGGCCTGCGGCCACGGTGCGGTCCATCTGGCCCGAGCGCACCAGAGCCGACAGCTCGATCTGGCGGAAGTTGATTCCGAACCGGGTCGGCAGGAAGTACGTGTGGTAGAACGCCGTGAAGCGGTTCTCGAGGTGGTGGCCGCCGTACCACTGCCATCCGAACTCGTCGTGCAGGAACGTCTTGGCGGCTTCCTTGTTGTAGTCGATCCAGTACAGCGGTCGTGCGCGCTGTATGCGGCTGAACGCCGACCACTTGACGAAGTTGGCGAAGTCGAGGTTCGGGTACGTCTTCATCGGCACGCGGCCGAATTGCTCATGGACGCCTTTGACGTATCCGCCGTCCATGTAGAGCCAGCCCATGGGCGACACGCCCTCCGTGCGGAACGAGTGCCCCTCGACGATGTGCCGGATCCCGTGCTTCTCGGCCGCGCGGTAAAGCACGCCCATGAATCCGATGTCGGTCGGGGCCTCGATGTCCTTCACGCCGGCCAGCATGAAAGAGCGGTAGATATCGTCGTACTCGACGTTGTCGACGACGTAGGTCTCGAGGTCGACGCCCAGCTTCTCAAGCACGGCGAAGATGTTCGACGTCGCGGTGGGGGAATTCCAGGTGTTGTCGAAATGCACTGCGAGCGGGCGCACGCCCTTCGAGACGAGCAGGTGCGCGAGGTACGACGAGTCGGTGCCGCCCGACACCCCCATGATGCAGTCGTACTTCTTGCCCTTGCCCGCGGCCTTCAGCTCGGCGACGAAGCGATCGAGCGCTTCTTCGCTCTCGGGGCCGATCGGGTACTGCTGATCGAGCGAGTCGTGCAGGTGGCAGTAGTAGCACACGCCGTCGGCGTCGAAGTCGGCGCCGGGGACGTCGGCCGTGATGATGCAGCGTGCGCAGATGTCGGCTGTCGCGAGGAAGTCTGCGGCAGCGGCGAGGTCGACATCATGCGCGACACCCACCGAGGCCGCCATGTCGCCGCGGCCGGCGAACAGGTGGGCGAACAGTGCGTCGATCCGATCGCGCGTCGGGTAGTTGATGAGCACGCTGTCGCGACCCGCCTGCATGACGAATGCGGTGCCTGCCGCGACGGCGGAAGCGCCGGAGTGCTCGATGGGTGCTACGAGGTCTTCGCGCGTCCCCGCGCCGCCGTGTCCGATGACGGGCACCGACGCGGTCTCGGCGACGCGTCGTACGAGCTCGAGGTCGATGCCTTCGCGCGAGCCCTCGCGGTCGATCGACGTGACCAGGATCTCGCCTACCCCGACATCCTCGGCGCGGCTCAGCCACTCGTCGAGGCCGAGGCCGGTATCCCGCTTGCCGCCCTCGACGAACACGCGATAGCCCGCACTCGTCAGACGCACATCCACCGCACCGACGACTGCCTGCGACCCGAGGGTCGCGACCATCGCCCGCACGGCTTCGGGGTCTTCGACGAGGACGGTGTTGACGACGACCTTCTCGATGCCTGTCGCGATGATCTGCTCCGCCTGCGCGGCATCCGTCACGCCGCCGCCGTAGGCGAGGGGGATGAACGCCTCCGAGACGAGGCGCTCGAGCAGCGAGATCGGAGCAGCCTCGCGCGAGCGCGCGGCGCCGATGTCGAGGAGCATCAGCTCGTCGACCTCGAGGTCGTTGAAGATGCTGATGACGTTCACGGGGTCGCCGACATAACGGGGGTCGCCGAACTGCCGCGTCTTGACGAGCCGTTCGCCGTCGAGGAGGAGCACCGGGATGATGCGGGGGTAGACGTGCATCAGCAGCTCGATCCAGCGAAGTCGCGGAGGATGGCCAGGCCGTAGCGGTGGCTCTTCTCAGGGTGGAACTGGATGCCGAGAACGTTGTCACGCTCGACGGACGAGGCGTACCGGTGGCCGTAGTCGGTCCACGTGAGCACGTCGTCGGCGTCGTCGGCGTCCACGGCGTAGGAGTGTACGAAGTAGAAACGACCGCCGTCGCTCAACGCGGGTGCGAGGCGCGACGGCTTCGCTGCGACGGCGCTGCTCCAGCCCATGTGGGGAACGAGCAGGCGATGGCCGTCGATCGTCGCGGGGAATCGGGTCGCCCTGCCGGCGATGAGGCCGAGCCCGGGTAGCGTGCCCTCGTCGCTGCCGTCCAGAAGCAGCTGCATGCCGAGGCAGACGCCGGCGAGAGGCGTGCCGGCCTTGGCGGCCGCGGTGATCGCCTCCGCGAGCCCGGTCTCCGAAAGCCGCCCGACGGCACGGTCGAAGGCGCCGACGCCGGGCAGGATGATGCGCTCGGCCACCGCGACGGCGTCGGGGTCGCCCGTGATGTCGGCGGTACGGCCGACTTTTGCGAGCGCGTTGCGCAGCGAGCCGAGATTGCCGACGCCGTAGTCGACGATCGTCACGTCTGCGCGCGTCATGCCGGCTCGCGGGTGCTCGTCGCCACGCTCTCACGCAGGGCACGTGCGACGATGTCGAGGTCGTCGTAGGTCAGCTGCGGATAGAGGGGGAGCGTCAACGACTGGTGGTGGGCACGCGTCGTCTCGGGCAGAGCGGAGTCCGGTATTCCGAATCGCTCGCGGAAGTAGGGCTGCAGGTGCATTCCGTACGTGCCGAGCGTCGTCTCCACGTCGCGGTCGCGCATCGCCCGGATGACCGCATCCCGATCGATGTCATCGTCGAGAAGCACGACGTAGGACTGGTAGGTGTGCTCGACGCCGTCGGGTGCTGACGGCGTGTGCACGCCGGGGATGTCGGCGAGACGCGCCGTGAGCGCCGCGGCCGCACGGCGGCGGCCGTCGAGGATCGCGGCCAGCTTCTGCATCTGGGCCAGCCCGATCGCGGCGTGCACGTCGCTCAGCCGGTAGTTGAATCCGGCATCCACGAACTCCATGAACAGCTCGCCTCGCACGGCGCCGTGAGCACGCAGCACCGCGATGCGCTCCGCGAGGGCGTCGTCATCCGTCGTGATCATGCCGCCCTCGGCGGTCGTGATGATCTTGCGCGGGTGGAACGAGAAGACACCGGCGGTGGCGAGCGAGCCGGCGGCTCGGCCGTCATAGACGCCGCCCAGGGCGCAGGCTGCGTCCTCGAGGACGGGAAGCCCATGGCGTCCCGCGATCTCGTTGATCGGGTCCATGTCGGCGCACAGACCGAAGGCATGCACCGGCATGATCGCGCGTGTGCGCTCGGTGATGGCGGCCTCGAGGTGGGTGGGGTCGAGGTTGAACGTGTCACGACGGATGTCGACGAAAACGGGGATCGCGCCCTGCTGCACAACGGCGTTGGCGGTCGCGGGGAAGCTGAATCCGGGGATGACGACTTCGTCGCCGGGGCCGACGCCGAGCCCCACGAGCGCCAGATGGAGTCCCGTGGTGGCCGAGCTCACCGCCTGCGCATGACGCGTGCCTGTCACGGCCGCGATCTCGGCCTCGAACTGTCGCGTGCGAGCACCCTGGGTGAGGTAGCCCGACTCCAGCACCTCGCCGACGGCGGCGAGCTCGGCTGCGTCGAGGACGGGGACGTTGAGCCTCATCGCAGGACCGACAGGTACCAGTCGACGGTCCGCTGCAGCGCGTCGTCCGTGAGCGACGGCGTCTCGTGGCCGAGGATGCCCTTGAGCTTCGAGACGTCGGCGAGATGGCGCCGCACGTCTCCCGGGCGCTCCTCCGAGTGGAAGGTCGGGTGGTCGGGGCGGCCCATGATGCCGAGGATGCGTCGAACGAGCTCGTTGACAGACGTCTCGACGCCGGTCGCGACGTTCAGCACCTGTCCACGGCACTCCGGCGAGTCGTGGATCTGCGCGATCAGGTCGGCCGTGTCGCCCGCGTAGATGAAGTCGCGGGTCTGCTCGCCGTCCCCGTAGATCTCGATCGGCTCGCCCGCGAGCACGCGCCGCACGATGATCGGCACGATGCCGGCGTAGGAGCCCGGATTCTGGCGCGGACCGATGTTGTTGAACGGGCGGATGACGGTGGCGTCGATGCCGAAGGTCTGCACGTAGGACTCGATGATGTGGTCCGCAGCCGACTTGCTCGCGGCGTAGGGGGTGATGGCGTCGTGGGGGTGCCCTTCGTCCATCGGGATGTAGCGGGCGGAGCCGTACGCCTCGGAGCTCGAGACGTGGACGAGGCGCTCGACGAGGCCTCGGCGGGCGATCTCGCAGAACGTCGTCGCGATGCCGACGTTGGTCTGCACGGTCCACGCGGGATACGTGAGCGATGTGGGCAACGGGATGACGGCGAGATCGAAGACCGTGTCGACCTCGTGCTGCGTGATGACGTCCTGCATCGCGGCGAGGTCGGCGGCGTCGAGCCGGATCACGTCGATGTCGGACCGAGCGCGCAGGGCCGAGGACAGGTTGTCCATGCTGCCCAGGAAGAAGTTGTCGACCACGGTGATGCGGGACGGCTCGTCGGCGATGAGCCGGTCGACCAGGTGGCTGCCGATGAAGCCGGCCCCGCCGGTGACGAGCACCGATTTCGCGCGCACAGACATGCGTGATTCTCCCGATTCGGTGGGCGGCGGCACTGAAGGCCGCAGGACCCACCCATCCTAGGCGACGGCTCATGAGAGCCGAGGCACGGGTGTCAGGACAGGCGTCCGCCGCGCACGCCGATCCATTCCTGGTCCCGCTCGATCCGCAGACCCGTGCCGTGGCCGCACGCGACGACGAGCGCCTCGTCGTCGCTCAGCACCACCTGACCGGGCGCGCCGAAGCACGGGAACTCGGTCGCGGTCGCCCGCCATACGCGTCGGATCTCGCCCTTGGCCTCGGTGAACGCGCCCGGGTATGGGCGGGACTGCGCGCGGACGAAGCGCTCGACTTCATCCGCAGCCCGAGTCCAGTCGATGCGCCCGTCGGAGGGGAGACGGGGCGCCGCGTAAGAGGCCCCTTCGCGCGGCTGCGGCAGGAACTCGACGGTGCCGTCGAGAACCCCGCGCGCCACCCCCACGAGTGCGGGGACAGCCGCGGAAGTGAGCCGGTCGAGCGCCGGGCCGATGTAGCCGTCGCCGCGCGGTACCCGCCCTGAGGCTGCGATGGGTCCCTCGTCCATGCCGGACGACAGCCGGAACACCGAGTAGCCGAGCTCGGGGTCGCCGTTGAGGAGCGCCCAGACGACAGGCGACGAGCCGCGGTAGCGCGGCAGCGGCGAGTAGTGCAGGCCGATGAAGCCCGCGGGTACGGCTTCGAGTACATCGTCGGAGATGAGCCAGTACCAGCCGGCGACGAGCACGGCCGCGGGCTGCTGGGAGAGCGCGATGCGATACGCGTCCCGCGGACTCTCGGCGACGATCGCGCGCGCCGCGCGCAGACGCTCGAGCTCGCTGCGCACGTCCGGCGTGTCGTCGACCGTGACGGCCGTGAACGGCAGGCCCGCGCCGGAGAGGGCGCCGACGAGCCGGACGCAGAGCTCCTTCGTGCCGAGGACGACCAACCCCTGTGTCATCGATCCCTCGCTTCCGGCGTGATGGCGTCCCTTCAGGATAGGGCGACGCCCGTTCGGCTCCCGGCACCCGCCTAGACTCAGGAACCGTGAAGGTGCTCAGCGTGGTCGGTGCGCGTCCGCAGTTCGTCAAGCTCGCCCCCGTCGCCCGCGCCTTCCGCGAGAGCGGCGTCGAGCACGTCATCGTGCACACGGGCCAGCACTACGACCCGATGCTGTCGGACGTGTTCTTCGACGAGCTCGGGATCGGAAGCCCCGACATCCATCTCGGCGTCGGATCGGGCTCGCATGGCGTGCAGACAGGAGCGATGCTCGGGGCGCTCGACGCCGTCATCGAGGAGCACGCGCCGGACTGGGTGCTCGTCTATGGCGACACGAACTCGACGCTCGCCGCCGCGGTGAGCGCCGTCAAGCTGCACGTGCGCGTCGCGCATCTCGAGGCGGGCCTGCGCTCGTTCAACCGCCGCATGCCCGAGGAGCACAACCGGGTGCTCACCGACCACGCTGCCGACCTACTGCTCGCCCCGACCGAGACGGCCATGGGCCATCTCGCATCGGAGGGCCTCTCGGCACGGTCGGTGCTCGTCGGAGACGTCATGACCGACGTCCTCCTCGGCGTCCGCGCCGGCGTCGGCGACCGCATCGGCGACGCGGCGGCCCGCAACGGCCTGGAGGAGGGCGGGTACTATCTCGCCACGATCCACCGCGCCGAGAACACCGACGACCACGCACGGCTCCGCGAGGTGGTGGAGGCCCTCGCGCATCTCGACCGGCCCGTGCTGCTGCCCGCGCACCCGCGACTCGCGGCCCGGGCGGCCGCCGCGGGGATCGACCTCTCCGTCGGCACGCTCCGCCCGCAGGCGCCGCTCGCATACGCCGATCTCATCGCGGCCGCGCTCGGGAGCGCGGGCGTCGTGACGGATTCGGGTGGACTCCAGAAGGAGGCGTTCCTGCTCGGTGTTCCGTGCACGACGGTGCGAACCGAGACGGAATGGGTCGAGACGATCGACCTCGGCTGGAACATCCTCGCGCCGAATGCAGCCGACATCGCATCGGCCGTGCGCCGCCCCCGCCCCTCCCCGACGACCGCGACGCCATACGGCGACGGACACGCCGCACGGCGCGTCGTCGAGGCGCTCAACGCGGCATCCTGAGGCTGCTCCGGCGGCGCAGAGCCGGGGTAGTGGGCCGCATAGAATTGCCCGATGCGCATCGCAGTCGTCGCACTGGGCAAGATCGGTCTGCCCCTCGCTGTCCACTTCGCCACCTCGGGGCACGATGTGGTCGGCGTGGACACGCAGCAGGCGACGGTCGATGCCGTCAACTCGCTCTCACGCTCCTACCCGCTCGAGGCAGGCCTCGATGATGCGCTGCGTGCGGCCATCGGCGACGGGCGCCTGCGCGCGACCACCGACTTCGCGGACGCGATCCCTGGCGCCGATGTCATCGTCGTCGTCGTGCCGCTCATCGTCAACGAGACGACGGGCGAGCCGGATTTCACATGGATGGATGCCGCCACCCGCGACATCGCCGCCTCCATGACGCCGGGCGCGCTCGTCGTGTACGAGACGACCCTTCCCGTCGGTACGACGCGAACGCGGTGGAAGCCCATGCTCGAGGCAGGCTCGCATCTCGTCGAGGGGTCCGACTTCCACGTGGCCTTCTCGCCCGAGCGCGTGCTCACGGGCCGGATCTTCCAGGACCTCCGGCGCTACCCCAAGCTGATCGGTGCGTTGTCGGACGAGGGCGCTCGACGTACTCGCCGGTTCTACGAGTGTGTCCTCGTCTTCGAACCGCGCGACGACCTCGCGCAGCCGAACGGTGTGTGGGATCTCGGCAGCGCCGAGGCGGCCGAACTCGCCAAGCTCGCCGAGACCACCTACCGGGACGTCAACATCGCCCTCGCGAACCAGTTCGCGACCTTCGCGGCGGCTCACGGCATCGACGTCCACCGCGTCATCGAGGCCTGCAATTCGCAGTTCTTCAGCCACATCCATCGGCCCGGCATCGCGGTGGGCGGGCATTGCATCCCGGTCTATCCGAGGCTCTACCTCGCGACCGATCCCGGCGCCACGGTCGTCCGCACCGCGCGCGAGTACAACGAGACGATGCCCGAGCGCCTCGTCGCCCAGGCCGAGGCGCTCCTCGGATCGCTCGAGGGCCTGTCGACCGTCGTGCTCGGGGCGTCGTACCGAGGCGGCGTCAAAGAGACGGCGTTCTCGGGTGTCTTCCCCACTGTCGCGGCGCTCAGCCGGCGCGGGGCGACCGTGCGGGTGCACGACCCGCTCTACGCGCCCGATGAGCTGCGCGCGCTCGGCTTCGAGCCCCATTCGCTGGGCGATGCCATCGACGTCGCAGTGCTGCAGACCGACCACGCCGAATACCGCGCGCTCGTACCGGGCGACTTCCCCGGCATCAAGGTGCTCGTAGATGGCCGCAACGCGACGGACGCCGCAGCGTGGATGCACACGCCGCGGCTCGTCATCGGGGTGGGCTCGGCGGCCTGATCGCGCCGCGACGCCGTCGATCGGCCAGAGGCGGCGAGCTCGATTCGTCGTCTGCGCAGGCGGGCGGAGTGAGGCTCACTGCTCGCTGAGCCGCCAGATGGTGACATCCTGCCCGGGATTGTCGCTGGGGTGTTCGGCGACGACTTCGAAGTCCTCGGGGAACTGCACGCCGCATCCCTCGAGTCCCTCCGGCACCTGGTCGTAGATCGTCACGCCGGGCTCCTGGCTCTCAGACTGGATCACGAAGAAGTCCTCCGGTGCCTGACCTCCGCACGCCCGCGTGATCGCCTGCGCCCAGTCCGGCCCGGGCCAGGGGTTGACCCATCCGCTCGCGTTGAACGCCAACAGGGAGCCGGGGGAGGACATGGAGAGGGCAGGCACGCCCGCGGCGTCGAGTTCCTCGCCGGTCTCCGACAACCAGGTCACGAGTTCGGCCTCGTCCGCGAGGAGCCTCAGGCCACGGAAGTCGGCGACCGTCACCTCCGTCTTCTGAGCGAGATAGGGGGCGGTGCGATACGGGTGCGTGAAGACATCCCCCGCCACGGCGAGCCCGCCGGCGGCGACGACAGCGCCGGCCAGCAGGAGCGGGATCATGCGCACGGCAGACGACGCCGTCGAGCGCTCCCACAGGGCCACCAGTGCCACCGCGGCGCCGACCGCCCAGAGCGTCGCGGAGAATACCGTGTGACCCATGATCGAGTTGCTCGTGCCTGCGCCGCTCACGAGGGGGATGAGTGCGAAGAGCCCGATCACGACGCTCATCGTCACGGTGCGGTTGCCGACGATCTCGCCCGGTGCAGGTGTCCCCGGGAACATCACCGCGAGGGCGAGGAGGGCGGCGAAGAAGGTGAAGGAGATGCTCATGCCGAGCGCATCCCAGATGTGGGCACCGCCCGGCGGGAACATCGGGATGAAGACCACGATCAGGAGGAGGACGGCCGCCAGCACGAGCGTCACCTGCTCCAGTCGCGCGACGACCCGCGCCTCGAGCGCGATGCCACGGCCGCGGGGAACGCCGAAGCTCACCATCAGAGCGACGGCGGCGAGGATGATCGGCACCGCGAGCGCGCCGAGGGTGGTGGATGCGGACCAGAGGTACAGCTGCGGAAGCCCGCCGACGGAGTAGCCGGTCGCCTCGCGGGCAGCCGGATTGATCAGGAGTTCGACGACGGATCGGGTGTACGCGACGATGGGCACGCCGATGATCAGCATGACGAGAGCCGCGACGGCCACGCCCGCTGCGAGGAAGCCGATCCTCGGCCAGCGACGACCTGCTCGAGAAGGCATCAGGGCGACGATCACCGCGAGCGCGCCGAAGACCATCGCACCGGTGATCTTGGCGACGAACAGCGTGCCGACGACGAAGCCCACCGCGGCCCACAGCGCGTAGAGAATCCACCCCTCGCGCGTCGAGGGCGCGACGGGTCGAAGTCGACCGCGGACGATCAGAAGAATGAGGAGCGCGCCGCCGACCAGGGTCAACCACGAGGAGAGCTCGTTGTAGCCGAGGTAGCGGGGCGGATAGCTCCACGCGGCGAATGTCCCGGCCTGCGCCACCAGAAGCACGAGGATCCAGCTCGAACGCTTGAGTCGGAAGCCGACTGCCTCCAACGCACTCCTCGCGATCACCACGAGAATGATCGACAGGGCGATGTAGCCGAGGAGGCGGAGTACTCGGAACGCCAGGATGCTGTTCCCGAACAGGACGTAGACCGGGTGCAGCAGAAGCTGGAAGCCCCAGAACTCGCCGCTGGCCTGTCGGCCGCTCGAGTTCATGACGTGGACGAAGCCCTCGTCACTCCAGTCGAAGCCGCGATTGAGGGTGTATACGATCACCGCGAGGGTGATCGCCACGATTGCGGCGATACCGCCGGTGATGATCCAGAACGCCAGGGTCGTCTGTCGACCGCCGTGCGGCATCGGGCCGCCTGCAGTTCGGGACGCCTTCGTGGCGATGGCCTTCGTCCGCGGGTGCTGGGAGGACACTCGGAATCCTTCGGTCAAGATCGTTTCTCGGGCCCGCCCGCGCGACACCTGCCGTGCGAGGGCTCCCTGCGCCGCTGCACGCCGCTCCGGGGCCTCACCGCGCTGTCACACTCCGGCAGGGGGACACCTCGCGAAGCTCTCGCTGCAGTGCGGCACGGTGCACCGCACGATTTCGAGATCACGCGCACCGGGTGCAGTGCGGGGCCGAGGAATCGGCCTCGACAATCATATCCGGCGGCCCGGCTCGCGCCGTTCCGAGGAGACCCCACCGGATTGGTAGGGTGAATCGACCCCGAGACCAGGAAATCAGATGTCCCTCACTCAGCCGACGGAGCTCGGTTCGGAGCCCCGCTGGCGCAGAGCGATCTACCCTGTGGCGGCCGTTCTGATCACCCTCGTGCTCGGCGCCGTCCGCCTTGCCGGAACCCGGGCCTTCTACTTCGCCGACGACACGCAGACCGGCGCCTTCGGTCAGTGGTGGGAGCTCGGCCGTCGGATCCTCGACGGAAGCGTCACGATTCTGAGCCCTCAGGCGTGGCAGGCCGGGAACTACCTCGCCGAGGGACAATGGGGCCTGCTGAACCCCGTGGTGTGGCTCATCGCCGTCGGCGCGCATCTGAGCAGCGATGCCGCGATCTACAGCACTCTGGTCAAGCTGGCGTTCCTTGCCGTGATGGCACTGGGCGTGTACTTGCTCGCCCGATCGTTCGGCGCGGATGCGAAGTGGGCCGCGGTCGCAGGCGTGCTCGCCCCCCTCGGCGGGTTCACCGTCTACATGGATGCAGCCTCGTGGGCGACCGGCCTGTTCAATGCGGCGCTCGTCCCCTGGGCGTGGTGGGGTCTGCGGCGCTCGACCGAAGACGCGAAGTCGCCGCTGCCGTACCTGGTCGGCGGATACATCCTCATCGCCTTCGGCTACGTCTTCGGCGTCATCGTGTTGGCCGTGATCCTCGTCGTGACGCTCATTGAGAAAGCCCTGAGGCGCGACTGGATCGCCTTGCGCCGTGTCATCGCCGCCTCGGTGTACGGCGGCCTCCTCACGGTTGCCCTGTATCTCCCCGGTGTGCTGACCGCGCCGGTCACTGAGCGGGCAGGCCTCGACATCACCAATTCCGGCTTCCTCAATGCGGATCTGACCGATCTCGGCGCGGCGGCCGCGCCGCTCGCCCGAGGGTCGGTGGGGGCATGGTCGGGAATCTTCACCGATGCGCCGCTTCCGTACATCGCCTGGGTGATCCCCATGTTCGCGCTGTTCCTCCCGTGCTCGCGCGCGGTCGCCCGCACGTTGCTTCCCGTGATGGTCGTCACGGGGGTGATGCTCGTCGTGGTGCTCGGGCCCAGCCACATCGGCCCCATCCGGTGGCCGATCCGCTTCATCCCGTACGTCGCCATCGGAGTCGTCGTGCTGTTCGCCGTCCTGGCTACCAAGGCCTATCCGGCACAGGTGACCCGACGCAGGATGTGGGCAGCCCTCGTCGTCCTGGTGGTCATGACGTGGCTCGCGTGGACGCAGACCCCGGGCCGCGGGTCGACCGCTGCGCTCGTCGGCGTGGCGCTCGTGCAGGCGGTGGCGATCGCCGCAGTGACGTTCGTGGCGACCAGCCGCCGCCGCGTCACGTGGTCGGAGCGTCGTCGATCGACGGTGGCGGTGGGCGGTGTGCTCGTGGTCACGGCAGCGCTGGTGGCCCCTCAGATGGCGGTCTTCCCCGCCACGCCCCTGCCCACCTTCGCGGTCCCGCACCAGGTCGCGGATCTGGAATCGGTCCTGCCCGACGAGCCGGGCGACGCCATCGTCGTCGGGAACATCTATCAGGACGGCGGCAACGAGGCGGCCTTCGGCGAGATCCTCCTCGGCAATCTCTGGTATCTCTCGTCCACATCCGTGTCGAGCCTGTATACGGTGCTGCCGTTCAGCGCCTATGCCGCAGACCTGTGCACCGACCTGCGCGGATCCACGTGCGCAGGCGCCTACGACACGCTGATGAGCACGGACGCCGACACCGGTCTCGCCGTCGTCGACCTCCTCTCCGTCAGCACCGTCGTCGTGATCAAGTCCGCGTTCTCGTCGACGCTGCCGCCGGTGCCGCGCGGCTGGTCCGTCGCCGACGACGGTGACTACACGTGGGAGCTGCGCCGCGATGAGCCCGTC
Organism: Microbacterium sp. C23T; assembly: GCF_053345975.1. Lineage (NCBI taxonomy): Bacteria > Bacillati > Actinomycetota > Actinomycetes > Micrococcales > Microbacteriaceae > Microbacterium > Microbacterium sp. C23T. The sequence goes on from NZ_JBKFBD010000007.1 coordinate 73,439, forward strand.
GCCCGGGCGGGAGGTCTCGCCTGGTCGAGCCGCGGCACCGAGGTGACCGTCACCGCGCAGACTGAGACATCTGTCAGCCTGCGCGTGGATCGGGTGGGCGACAGCCCCCGGGTCGTGCTCAGCCGGCTGGCGTGGCCGGGCTACCTCGTCACCGGCGCAGCGCTCTCCGACGACCCCGTGCGGGGCTATCTGCTCACCCTCGATCTGTCCGAGTCGCGCGAGGGGGACGTCGTGATCGTCGAGTTCCGTCCCCCGGGCTACATGCTGAGCCTCGCCGCTCTCGTGCTCGCGGTCGGGATCCTCGTCGGATGGCCCATCGCGCGCAGCCTGGCACGGCGTCGCGCTGCAGCACGCGGGTAGACGTCCGAGGCGCTCGGGCGGCAGGTCGGCATCCGGTCCGGCGCGCGCAACGGACGCTGAACGCAGCTGCGCCGGCCGACGAGGACGTCGGCCGGCGCAGCAGGGCTTCTGGGGCTTACTGCCCCTTCGAGCTGTAGAACGCCTCGGTGGCCTGCTTCGAGGGGGCCCACCAGTCTTCGTTGTCTCGGTACCACTCGATCGTGCGCGCGAGCCCGGACGGGAAGTCGCCGAATGCCGGCGTCCAGCCCAGTTCGTCTCGCAGCTTGCTCGAGTCGATCGCGTAGCGCAGGTCGTGACCAGCGCGGTCGACGACGTGATCGTATGCGTCGCGGGGCTGCCCCATGAGCTCCAGGATGAGCTCGACGACTTCCTTGTTGTTCTGCTCGCCGTCCGCGCCGATGAGGTACGTCTCTCCGATGCGACCCCGGTCGAGGATCGTGAGAACGGCGGACGAGTGGTCGTCCGCGTGGATCCAGTCGCGGACGTTCTCTCCCGCACCGTAGAGCTTCGGGCGGATGCCGCGGATGACGTTCGTGATCTGGCGCGGGATGAACTTCTCGACGTGCTGATACGGACCGTAGTTGTTCGAGCAGTTCGAGATCGTCGCAGCGACGCCGAAGGATCGCACCCAGGCGCGCACCAGCAGATCGCTTCCCGCCTTGGTTGAGGAGTACGGGCTGGACGGGTTGTACGGCGTCTCTTCGGTGAAACGCGCGGGGTCGTCGAGCTCCAGATCGCCGTAGACCTCGTCGGTGGAGATGTGATGGAAGCGGCGACCGTGACGACGCGCCGCTTCGAGGAGCGTGTAGGTCCCGACGATGTTCGTGTCGAGGAACGGCCGCGGATCGTGGAGCGAGTTGTCGTTGTGCGACTCCGCCGCGTAGTGGACGACCGCGTCGACCTGGCCGAACAGCTCGTCGACGAGCGACGCGTCGGTGATGTCGCCCTCGACGAAAGTGAGGCGGTCGGCGGGAAGCCCTTCGAGCGAATCCCGGTTCCCCGCATAGGTCAGGGCATCGAGCACGGTGACGTCATGGTCGGTATGACCGATGACGTGGTGCACGAAGTTCGAGCCGATGAAGCCGGCTCCTCCGGTGACGAGAAGTCGCGACATCGGATCAACGCCCCTGTTCGAGAATGGAAGTGAAGTATTTGCCGTAGCCCGACTTGTGTAGTGTCGCGGCGTGTCGGCGCAGCTCATCGTCAGTGAGGAATCCGCGCCGCCAGGCGACCTCTTCCGGGGACCCGATCTTCTGGCCGGTGCGCCGTTCGATCGTCCGGACGAACTCGGCCGCGTCGGTCATCGAGTCGAACGTCCCCGTGTCGAGCCACGCGGTGCCGCGGGGCAGGACCTCGACCCGGAGCTTGCCCCGAGCCAGGTACTCCAGATTCACGTCGGTGATCTCCAGCTCTCCGCGGGGGGAGGGCTGGAGGTTGCGGGCGATCTCGACCACATCGTTGTCGTAGAAGTACAGTCCCGGAACCGCATAGTTGCTGCGCGGCTTCTCCGGCTTCTCCTCCATCGAGATGGCGGCGCCGCTGTCGTCGAACTCCACCACTCCGTACGAGGATGGGTCCGCGACCCAGTACGCGAAGATCGCGCCGCCGTCGATGTCCTTGAACCGGCGCAGCTGCTGGCCGAGCCCCGGCCCGTAGAGGATGTTGTCGCCCAGGGCGAGGGCGACTCGGTCTTCGCCGATGAAGTCCGCGCCGATCGTGAACGCCTGCGCCAAACCGGCCGGCTCCGGCTGGACTGCGTAGGTCAGGCTGATGCCGAACTGCGAACCGTCACCGAGCAGACGGCGGAACTGGTCCGCGTCGTGCGGCGTGGTGATGATGAGTATCTCGGAGATGCTGGCGTTGATGAGCGTCGACAGCGGGTAGTAGATCATCGGCTTGTCGTACACCGGCACCAGCTGCTTCGATACGCCCAGGGTGATGGGGTGCAGCCGCGTGCCCGATCCGCCCGCGAGGATGATGCCCTTCATCGGAAGAACCCTCGCGAATCCTCCCACGTGGGAAGCGAACCCGCGTCGAGGAGGTCTTGCAGCGTAGGGGCCACGATGTCCTTCTCCGAGAGGATGGGTTCACCCAGCTCCTCGGGGAAGGTCAAGCCGATGGTCGGGTCGAGAGGCTGGATCGCCCCCTCGGTCTCGGCGTTGTACACGTTCGAGCAGAGATACGTGACGATCGAGTCCTCGACGAGAGACACGTAAGCGTGGCCGAGGCCTTCGGAGATGTAGATCGCGCGGCGGTCCTTGTCGTCGAGGAGCACCGTGTCCCACTGGCCGAATGTGGGGGAGCCTACGCGGATGTCGACGACGAAGTCGAGCACAGCGCCGTAGGCGCAGGTCACGTACTTGCCCTGGCCGGGGAGGTCCACGTAATGGATGCCGCGGAGGACTCCCTTGGCCGACCGGGAGATGTTCGCCTGGCGGAGGTCCAGAGGGTGGCCGACGGCTTGCTCGAGCGCTTCGAAGCGATACCACTCGGCGAACGAGCCACGGTTGTCATCGAACTGCCGGGGCGTGAACTCGAAGCTCCCGGGGATCGTCAGGGGGCGGAATTGCATGGGGTCCAGCGTATCAGCGGCGCGCTGGTGCTCACGGAGCGTCCGCAGCCCACGGCCCACGCGCGACGGTCTGCAGCATCGCCTGGAAAACTGCGTCGATGCCGACGGGCAGCGACGTCGTGACGAGGCTCTGGAGATCGGTCCACTGCTCGCTCTGCACGCGCAGGTCCAGCGCCTGGCCGCTGGCGTTGCCCGGACCGTACGCCACGAGTGCGCGGCGCCCTCGAACCCGCTCGATGGTGGCGACGAGTTCGCCGATCGACACCGCCCGCCCGGCGCCGATGATCTTCAATGCCGTGCTCCCTCGGGCAAGTGACCCAGCTCGTGCCGCACCCGCGACGATCACCGCGGCGGCATCGTCCTCGAAGATGTAGTCGCGCAGGGTGTCCAGCGACACGTAGATCGTCGCCGCCTGCCGTGTGAGGTATGTCTCGCAGACGACGGAGATCAGGCCTTGTCGCTTCCCCAGCTTCTGGCCCGGACCGTAGAGGTTCGTGATCCTGCCGACGAAGCCCCGCAGACCGCTGGCGGCGACGGCGGCGCCGAGGGCTTCCTCCATCGCGAGCTTCGTCTGACCGTATGCGGACGCCGGCGTCGCGAGCGAGCGCTCACTGAAGGGAGGACTCGGGTTGCCCGCGTATGCGCCGCCGACTGATGACGCGAGGAACACGACCGTGCGCCGGCGCAGATCCTCGGGCAGTTCGGCGAACATGCCCACGAAGGCCGAGAACACGGCCTCCTCTCTCGACAGTGAGTCCGCGGAGCTCGATGTCACGCCGCTGCCGGCGCACCAGAACACGCGGTACTGGTCGCTCGGCGTCGCGTACAGCGCGCGCAGGCCTTCCGCGAGGTCCTCGATGGCCGCGGCGTCGTCGCCCCAGCTCACGCTGCGCCGCAGCGGTGCCCGCGGCAGTGCCCGTGCGACCGCGTTGCCGAGGAGGCCGCGGCCGATGACCCAGTCAGCGGCCGTCGGCGACGTCATCGGGGTCCGTGAGTGGGGAGAGGGCGGGATCGCGGACGATGAGGTATGGAGGCTTGCCCATCGCCATGTTCACCGCGATGCCGATGTACTCCGCGACGATGCCGAGGGAGACGAGGATCGCCCCGACCCCCAGCGACGTGAGCACCATCTGCGACGTCCATCCTTCGGGGATGTCGCCCGAGACGAACCGTGTGATGACGAGGTAGATGGCGAACAGCACGCCGGCCACGGCGAAGATCACGCCGAGCGTGGTGACCAGTCGAAGACCTTTCGTGCCGGTCGAGAGCACCATGCGCCAGAAGTGCCCGAGCAGCCGCATATACGAATAGCCCGACGGCCGGTCGCCTTCCTCTCTCAGCAGCACGGGCGACGTGACCTGGCGATTCGTCACCCAGGTCAGCGCGACGTCCAGGTACACCCCGGTGCCGGTGTAGGCGGCGACGCTTCGACCGATCTCACCCATGATCAGCCGGAAGCTGTTGAAGTCCGATGCGTTGCCGCTTCCGAACACGGACTGCAGGATGCGCTTGGCAAGCTTCGAGGCGCCATTGCGCACCGCGCCGTGCGGCGGCTTGTTCGTCGGCTTCGCATACACGACCTCCGCCTGCTCGCGGACGGCCGTGTCGAGCATCGAGCCGATGAACGACGGATCCTGCTGGCCGTCCTCGTCCATCGTGACGATCCAGTCGCCGCCGGTGGACGAGATGCCCGCGAGGGTTGCCGCGTGCTGGCCGAAGTTGCGGCTGAGCCAGATCACTTTGACGAACGGATGCGTCGCCGCCAAGTCGCGAAGGACCCGGTCGGAGCGGTCCGGTCCGCGGTCGTACGACAGGATGATCTCCTGCACGATCGCTTGACGTCCGTCGGGGGTCGCGAACCCCTCCGTGTAGGGGAGGAGTTCATCGACGACGGTCGGTAGCGTCTTCTCTCCTCGATACACGGGGATCACGATCGAGATGCGGTGCTGCTGCGTCATGACGACATCCTCTTCTTCAGGAGCCGGTAGGTGAGTCGGCGCCGTTGCGCCATCAGCCACGCCTGCGTGTTGCCGATCCGGACGTCCGCTGCGCTGACGATGTCGGGACGCCGTGCCGCCAGCTCGCGGTGGAAGCCTGACACCTGCTCGTACTGGTAGCTCGTCAGCGCCACGCTCCACTGTCCGTTGTTGAGACGGAAGACGGCCCCCGGCTCGAAGTCGGGGATGAACCGGCCGCCCAGCAGAACATTGATATATGTGGCCTCGTCGACCAGATAGGGGTGCGCGAAGTCCCAGTAGCCGACGGACTCGAGCGCGCTGCGGCGCATGAGGACGGCTCCGGGCTCGCCGAAGACATTCGAGCCGGCGCGCACCGCGTGCCTGATCGCCGCCTCTCCGGACATCGGGCCGCGGATGCCCTTGAGCCCGTAGGAGCGCATGATCGCGTCTCCTCGGGCATCGACGAGCATCCGCCGCCCCGCGGTGAGGACCGCGTCGGGTGAAGCGTCGAGCATCGCGGTCTGGCGGGCCAGCACACCTGGCAGCAGGTAGTCGTCACCGGGGAGCAGCTTGATGTATGTCCCGGTCGCCTCGGCCGACACGCGGTTGAAGTTCGCTTCGGCACCGCCGCCGGCTGGGGTCACGAGCAGTCGCACCCTCTTGTCCGAGGCGTATTCGTTCATCGCCTCCCAGGTGCCGTCGTCCGAGCTGTGATCGGCGACGATGAGCTCGAGGTCCACACCCTCCTGCGACAGGACCGATTCCATCGTCTGTCGGATGAACGACGCCTGCCGGAAGGCGGGGACGACGACGGAGACGCGGGGACTTGTCATTGGCTCTCGTGCTTTCTGCGGAAGGAGAAGTAGTTGTGCCCGACGTAGCTGACAATCGTGGTGATCACGACGATGACGACCTGCGAGACGAGCGGGTTCATGCCGACGACCTCGACCAGCAGCGGGAGGGCGACCAGGTTGATCCCGAACGACACCGCGTAGACGGACGAGAAGCGGATGAGGTCGCGCCACACGTGGCCGCGGACCCGGAACACGAACCTCCGGTAGAGGACGAACGCGCACAGCACACTGACGACCTGGGCGGCGACCAGGGCGATCATGTACCCCGCGGGCAGTGAGTGGAACATCCAGAGGAACAGCGTGTACCAGAGGAAGCCGATGAGCGTGTTCGCGGCCCCCACGATCAGGAACGCCACCCGCTTGTCTTTGATGAAGCGCAGGAGCGGCCCGGGGGGCGCGTCGGGCTCAGGAGGTGTAGAGGTCACGCACCGACCTCTTCCACGACGACGCGGCGGTGCTCGGCGGCCGAGATCCGAGCGGCTTCCATCGTGCGCGCGTGCCGCTCGCGGTTGATCAGCTCGGCATTGCCGTCACCGTCGCGCACCGCGTCGCGGAAACGTGCCATCTGCAGTGCGAACTGGTCGGCCGCGGCGAGATCCACGCGCTCGCTTGCGGTGTTGCGAGTGATGGTCACGTGCGGCGGGCGATCAGCTGGGATCGAGTAGGCGCGATCGATGTCGATCTGCCCGGCCGATCCCCAGAAGCGGGCCTCGTTGCGGTAATCGTGCAGGAATCCGAAGGATGCCGCGGCCGTGGCGCCACCGTCGAACTCGAGGAAGGCAGCGCCGATCACGTCGACGTCGTAGTCCGCGCTGCTCAGGGTCGCGGTGACGGCGGACGGCTGGGCGCCCAGGTAGAACGCCGCCATGTCGAGGCAGTACGCACCCGCGTCGTTGAGCGCCCCGCCCTGCAGCTCAGCCGAGTTGCGGAGATCGTCGCGGGGGAAGGGCGGGAATCCGAACGACAGGCTTGCGTGCCGGATCTCGCCGATCTCGCCGTCCGCTATCGCGTCCCTGATGAACTGATTCTGGGGATGCCGCTCGCACATGAAGTTCTCGAACAGTACGAGCTCGCGTGCCCGGGCTTCCTCGATCAGCGTGAGGCAGTCCGTGTAGGACCCGGCCAGCGACTTCTCGCACAGCACGTGCTTGCCTGCGCGCAGAGCTGCGAGCGACCATTCGAAGTGAAGGCCGACAGGCAGTGGCACATAGACGGCATCCACCGAAGAGTCGTCGATCACATCGGCGTAGGACTCGTACGAACGGATGTCGTGGCGCGCGGCGAATTCCGCGGCGCGGGACGCGCTCCGCGCGGCGACGCCGACGACCTCCAGACCGTCCGTCGCCTGCATCGCCGGCACTGATGAACGGTCGGCGATCTTCGCTGCTCCGAGAACGCCGATCCTCACAGGTGACACAGGATGCCTCGCACGTGCGGGTTGATGTAGTTGTCCTCGGTGAGCAGCGTCTTGATCTGGGAGAGCGTGAACCAGCGATACTCGTCCGGGAACTCGGGAAGGTCGTCCGCATCGACCTCCACGAGCATGTTGAGGTTCGACTTGAGGTAGAAGCGGCCGCCGTCCTCTGCGAGCCACTGGCGGTATACGACAGTGCGGGGCGCGGCACCTTCTTCCAGGAAGAACTCCGCGAATCGGGGGATGCGGCCGCCGTGCGCGGTCTTCAGGTTCGAGTATGTCGCCTGCAACGTCGGGGAGATCTGGTACAGAAGGGTGTTGCCCGGCTCCGCCTTGGCATGCAGGAGATAGTGCCACACGCCCTCGAAGCGTGTGCGCACGATGCCGAGGATGCCGGCTTCCTTCTGGTAGATGAATGGCTGATCCCAGCCGGCGACCTCGCGCGCGGAGTTCGAGATCTCCACGCCGATGATCCGGAAGAACTCACCGGACTCGTGGTAGATCTCGCCGGTGACCGGCTCTACGTGCCAGTTGCGCAGTTCGGGGATGTTCTTGCGCGTCAGGCGGATCGGTGAGGACGCACGGATATCGTCGATCCAGGTCCGCAGCTGGTCCAGCGTGTGGAAGGCATTCGCGTCGTCGAGCACGAGGTCGACGTACTCGCGGAGCTTCGCGGCCGCGGCCGGGTCGTCGATCTGAGCGATCGTCTGCAGGAGGTCGTCTCTGGCGGTCATGCTTCCTTCTCCGATTGCGTGGCGGCCGTCAGCACGCGGTTGATCTGATCGGGGTCGCCCCATACGCCCGGCGAGTCGAAGGGGCGGTCGGGGAACGCACCGTACTCGAGACGGATGGCGAGACCCTCGCGGGCGATGAAACCCTCGACCGCGTCGGCGAGGCTCGTGGGTGTGCCGGTGCAGCATTCGATCGCGCCGACGACGGACTCGTCGAGCGCGGCCGCGACGAGTTGCCGCGCGAGATCGCCGACGTCGATGAAGTCGTAGAGATTCTTGCCCGTCGTGAAGGGGAAGGTTGCGTCTCCGCGGGCCTCGGCGGCGAGGATCTTGCTGAAGATCGAGTTGCTCCGCGCGTCGTCACCGGTGATGTAGTAGCAGCGGAGCCAAGCGAGGGCGGTGGTCGACTCGGCCAGCGAGGAGGTCACCAGGCGGCGCAGCGCGTCTTTGGCGATGCCGTAGGGAGTCGTCGGGTTGGCCGGCGTCGCCGAATCGACGGCGCCCTCCCAGTAGCCGATCTCGTGCATGGTTCCGAGAACCGCGAGCCGTGGCACGCCCTTGTCGGCCGCTCGCATGAGGAAGTCGTAGTGGCGAGAGAGGTCCTCGCCGTGCGCGCGCGATCGGAGGACGAAACCGTCGCGCCAGGCCAGGTGCAGCATCGCGTCGCTCGCCGCGATGCGCTCCCACGCGGCGTCGTCGAGATCGAACGCCCCGCTCGAGATGACCGCGTCCTGTCCGAGGGTGCCGGTCAACCAGGGGTCGTCCGAACGTGTGACCGCCAGCACGTCGTGCCCGAGGCTCTGGAGTCGCTGTACGACGTGGCGGCCGATGTAGCCGCCCGCCCCGGTCACGGTGACGAGCGCGGTCATACGCAGTACTCCTTATCGGCAGGCTGGGACATCCTCAGGCAGGCTCGGACATCGCGACTGCCGCGGTCCAGGGTACTAGTTGTGCCAGGGAACCCCGCTCGGAGAAGCCTCAGGGACCGACGCTCTAAGCTGTCCTGGGCGAAAGCGCCCCGGAAGGGCAGTGCACTGTATGGATCTCCTCGTCGTCGGTTCTGGATTCTTCGGCCTCACGATCGCCGAGCGAGCGGCAGCGGCCGGACGCAAGGTCACGGTGATCGACCGACGGCACCACATAGGCGGCAACGCGTACAGCGAGGACGAGCCCACGACGGGCATCGAGGTCCATCGGTACGGTGCACACCTCTTCCACACGTCGAACCCTGGAGTGTGGGAGTACGTCAACCGCTTCACGACGTTCACGGACTACGTGCACCGCGTGTACACGAACCACAAGGGCGTCGTGTTCCCGCTCCCCATCAACCTCGGCACGATCAACCAGTTCTTCCAGGCCGCCTACACGCCCGACGAAGCGAGGGCGCTCGTGCACGAGCTGGCCGGAGAGTTCGACGCGAAGGACGCCGCGAACCTTGAGGAGAAGGGCATCGCCCTGATCGGCCGCCCGCTCTACGAGGCCTTCATCCGCGACTACACCGGCAAGCAGTGGCAGACGGACCCGAAGGAGCTGCCCGCCGAAGTCATCAGCAGACTTCCCGTCCGCTACAACTACGACAACCGGTACTTCAACGACACGTGGGAGGGGTTGCCCGCCGACGGCTACACCGCGTGGCTGGAGCGCATGGCGGACCACCCGAACATCGAGGTGAAGCTGGACACGGACTTCTTCGACGGGACCCAGCCCCTGAACAAGGGGGCAACGGTCGGCCAGGTTCCGATCGTCTACACCGGTCCCGTCGACCGCTACTTCGACTACGCCGAAGGGGCGCTGTCGTGGCGCACGCTCGACTTCGAAGAGGAAGTGCTGGAGGTCGGCGACTTCCAAGGCACACCGGTGATGAACTACGCGGACGCAGGCGTGCCCTACACGCGCATCCACGAGTTCAAGCACTTCCACCCGGAGCGGTCCGACCGGTACCCGGCCGATAAGACCGTCATCATGCGCGAATATTCGCGCTTCGCCTCGCGCGAGGACGAGCCCTACTACCCCGTGAACACCCCGGAGGACCGCGCGGGCCTCGTCGCCTACCGCGAACTCGCGAAGGGCGAGCAGGACGTGCTGTTCGGAGGCCGGTTGGGTACGTACCAATACCTCGATATGCATATGGCAATCGGGGCGGCGCTGTCCATGTGGAACAACCAGCTCGCCTGACCGGGCCCCATAGACTCGACACGTGACCACCGCCGCCGTCGGCGCCCCCGGATCGCCCCGGCGCTACCTCCATTCGCTGTGGCTGCTGTCGGCGCGCGACCTCAAGGTCCGCTACGCCACGAGCGCCCTCGGGTACTTGTGGTCGATCCTCGACCCGCTCGTGATGAGCGCCATCTACTGGTTCGTCTTCACCCAGGTGTTCCAGCGCACCGTCGGGCATGAGCCGTACATCGTGTTCCTCATCACGGCGCTGCTGCCGTGGGTCTGGTTCAACTCGTCGGTGTCGGATTTCACCCGGGCGTTCAGCAAGGACGCACGACTGGTGCGGTCGACGTCGATTCCACGCTCGATCTGGGTGAACCGTATCGTGCTCAGCAAGGGCATCGAGTTCCTGTGTTCACTCCCTGTCCTGGCGCTGTTCGTGATCCTGTCGGAGTTCTCCGACACCCCGGCTCAGCTCAACTGGGGCCTCCTGTGGATTCCGGTCGCGATCATCCTGCAGTCGGTGTTGCTCGTCGGGCTGGGGTTGCTCGTTGCGCCCCTCTGCGTGCTCTGGACGGATCTCGAGCGGACCACGAAGCTGATCCTGCGTGCCCTCTTCTACGCCTCGCCGGTGATTTACGGCGTAGAGGACCTCCCGGGCGCCTTCGAGACCCTCGCCGCCTTCAATCCACTGTCAGGCATTTTCGCCCTGTACCGCGTCGGGTTCTTCGCGGAGGAATGGGACCCGTGGGTCATCGGGATGGGCGCTGTGATGTCATTTCTCTTCCTGGCCCTCGGCGTCTTCGTCTTCCGGCGGCTCGAGCGCCCCGTGCTGAAGGAGCTGTGATGACGGCGTCCGACCTGGCGATCGAGGTGCAGGGCCTCGGCGTACGCTTCCGCCGTAATCGGCGGGGCCGGCGCAGCATCAAGGACCTCTTCTCGGATTCGACCCGTCGCTCCAAGCCCGGCGAGTTCTGGGCGCTGAGAGACGTCAGCTTCGATGTGCGGCCCGGCGAGTCCATCGGTGTCGTCGGCCGCAACGGTCAGGGCAAGTCGACCTTGCTCAAGCTTGTCGCCGGTGTACTCCTGGCCGATGAGGGGGCTGTGTCGGTCAACGGCGGCGTGGCTCCCTTGATCGAGATCACCGGCGGCTTCGTCGGCGATCTCACGGTGCGCGAGAACGTCCGGTTGACCTCGGGACTGCATGGGATGTCGAAGGCCGAGGTCGCGCGGCGATTCGACGGAATCATCGACTTCGCCGAGCTCGGCGACTTCGTCGACACCCCGTACAAGCACTTGAGCAACGGCATGAAGGTGCGCCTCGCATTCGCCGTCGTGTCTCAACTCGAGGAGCCGATCCTGCTCGTCGACGAGGTGCTCGCCGTCGGCGACAAGGCGTTCCGTGAGAAGTGCTACACGCGGATCGACGAGCTGCTCGCCGACGGTCGCACGCTCTTCTTCGTTTCGCACAGCGAGCGCGACCTGCGGCGCTTCTGCACGCGCGGGCTCTATCTGGACAAGCACCGCCTGGCCATGGATGCGCCGATCGCCGAGGTGCTCGACCGCTACAACGCGGATTACCCGACGGGGTGAGTCGCCCGCGCGGAGCGAGCCTCGTAGGCTGGAGCGATGCGTGTTCTTCTTTCGGGCGGTGCCGGATACATCGGCGCGCACACGGCTCTCGCACTCATCGAGGCGGGGCACCACGTGATCGTGGTCGACGATCTGTCGAACTCGTCGGCTGAGGCGATCGTGCGTGTGCAGCAGCTCAGCGGGGTCGTCGTCCCGCTGCTCGTCGCCGACGTCAGGGACGAGCCTGCGCTCCGCGCGTTCGTGCAGGCACACGCGCCCGTCGACGCCGTCATCCACTTCGCCGGCGCGAAGGCGGTCGGCGACTCCGTTGCCGACCCCATCCGCTACTACGACGTCAATCTCGGCTCGGCGATCGCCGTGCTGAAGGTGATGGCCGCCGAACGCATCTCCACGATCGTTTTCTCGAGCTCAGCGACCGTTTACGGGCAGTCCGAGAGTCTTCCCCTGTCGGAGTCTTCGCCGACGGGTATCGATCTCGCGAACCCGTACGGCAAGACCAAGCGGATCATCGAGGCGATCCTCGAAGACGCCGCCAGCGCCGACCCGGGGCTGGCGGCGATCGCTCTTCGGTACTTCAATCCCGTAGGCGCCCACCCCAGTGGCCTCATCGGCGAGGACCCTTCGGGCGTGCCGAACAACCTGATGCCGTATGTTGCACGGGTCGCTGTCGGCGCACTCGAGAGAGTCGGTATCTTCGGCGATGACTACGCCACCCCCGATGGAACGGGACAGCGCGATTACGTCCACGTGCTCGACCTCGCCGCAGGTCATGTGGCTGCGCTCGAGCATGCCCGGGCCGGCTACGACGTATTCAATCTGGGAACCGGTGTCCCGGTGAGCGTCCTCGAGCTCATCGCCGCATTCGAGCGCGCAGCCGGCAGGAGCATCCCGACAGAAGTGCTCGGAAGGCGTCCCGGTGATGTCGCAGCCTCCTACTGTGACCCGAGCAAGGCCGGTCGAGAGCTGGACTGGATCGCCTCACGGACGATCGACGACGCCTGCCGCGACACGTGGCGCTGGCAGTCCCGGAACCCCGCGGGCTATGGCTCTGCCGCCGATCGCCGCGCGGCGGCGAGCGGGTCTCAGCTGGGCGCCGGAGCCGCCTGAAGCGGCGGCATCGGCTGCCAGGACGCGTCCCTTGCGATCGCCCTTCCGTCACGCAGGCCGCGGAAGAGGTTCGACGTCCCCCGCACGGTGCGCTCGACGAATACCAGCCGGATGAGTTCCTTGCCGAATGTCAGCGCGGTGCCGAGGCCGAAGAGAAGTGGGTTGTAGACGTCGAGCGACCGGTAGTACTTCTTGATGTATGCGCGGTTGCGCATGATGTAGTACCGGTACGCGTTGCTCGATGCGTTCATGTGGCGGATGCCCATGTCCCACTGCTTGATCTCGCGCGTGCGCCGCAGCACGAACTCGTCGACGATCACCGACTGGGTCTTACGAGACGCGAGCCAGCCGTACATCTGGTCGTCCCAGTAGATGAAGAATCGCGGATCTGGCAGACCGATCTGCTGCACGATTTCGCGGTGGATGAACATGCCCTCGAAGCATCCGGAGTTCATCGGCTTGTAGCCGGACTCGTCGAACTCGGCGGGCGCGAACGGGATCGGGATACCGAGGGGCTCGGCGACGCGGTACTGCCAGTAGAAGGCGCTGCCGTCGTAGTCGTATCGACGCCCCTGGATGCTCTTGAATCGCGGCGCCCACTTGCCCATCTTCGCAAGCCCATCAGGAAGCACCTCGACGTCGTCGTCCATGAGCCAGATCCACTCGGAGTCGAGCTCGTACGCGACGCGCATGCCCTCGCTGAACCCGCCGGAGCCGCCGGTATTGGTCTCCATGCGGTGGTAGACGAGTGTCGCCGGCTCGAGGCTATCGCGGAACGACTCCACGACGTCCGTCGTGTCGTCGGTCGACGCGTTGTCGATCACGACGATGTGCCCCGGCTTCGGATCCATCTTGGTGATGCTCGTCAGGAGGCGGGTCAACAGACCCGACCGGTTGTAAGTCACGACGGCGATGGTCGCGGTGGAGGCGTCGAACGACGGTCGCGTGACGGGCGAGTTCACGATGCTTCCTCGAACGTCCGCTGCCACGCGGCCGGCGAGGTCAGCTCTGGCGCCGCGGCACGATAGCTCGCTGCCAGTCTCTGCCAGTCACGGCGCAGACGTCGGTGCAGTCCGACGGAATCGACAAGCATCTTGCGGAACTTCTGGCGATCGCGCGTGTAGACGTTCTTGCCGGATCCGTCGGCCGAACTGACGAGCGCGCTGTCGTACAGCGGGAGGCGCCACCAGTGCGCGTCGCCCTTGCCGAACTCGACTTCAGGCTGTTCGAGGTTCGCAGGCTTCGGCGCGTGCAACCAGTGCGAGATCAGGGTGGTCGTGGTGAACCACCGGAGCCGGAGTCCGGTCGGGCTGTCGAACGAGTGCTGCTTCATGCGCTTGAACACAAGGCGTCCCCGCCGCGACCGCAGCGGCACCCCGCTGTCGCGATGGACGACGGTCTCGGGGTATTCCTTGGCGACGGCGCGGGCTGCCGGCATCGCCGTCGCGAGGTTGGCCCGCATATGCTCGGGCCCGGATAGCACGTCTCGCAGCGCCTGATGGCGCAGCGCCACGGGGTAGTACTGCATCATCATGAGGTGTTTCAGGTCCATCCGCATGCTATGGCGGAGGAGCGTCCCGCCGTTCGGCGCGGGCGAGTGCAGGAGACCGGCGACGATGCGATTGCGTGCGTGGAAGTACGCCTGCCAGTCGATCGAGTCGTCCTTGCCCACCCAGGAGACATGCCACAGGGCGACCCCCGGCATCGAGACTGTCGGGTATCCGGCCTCACGCGCCCGAAGGCAGAACTCGGCGTCGTCCCACTTGATGAACGCGGGGAGCGACAGTCCGACATCGCGGAGGATCGACACGGGGATGAGACACATCCACCACCCGTTGTAGTCGGCGTCGAGCCGCATGTGGAGCAGTGGCGACTGGCGCAGATTCGCCACGCTGAAGTCGTGAGGGAGCTTCTCCTGATACAGCGCACGCCACATGAACGGCGTGTCGTCCACGACCTCCGCCCATGCGTGGAGCTTGGGCCGGTCCAGCAGGTCGAACATGTGGGCGCCGACGATGGTCGGTACGGTGGCGAACCTGCCGAAGACAACCGAGCGGCGGATGGACTCGGGCTCGATGCGCACGTCGTCGTCCAGGAGTTGCACGAACTCACTCTCCGGGCGAGCAAGGGTCTCGGTCATCGCTCTGGCGAATCCGCCCGAGCCGCCGAGATTGGGCTGAGTGACCACCTGGAGCGTCTCGCCGAGTCTCGCGGCGACCTCGCCGAATTCGGGTTGCGCGTCCACCCGTCGATCGCCCTGATCCACGAGGAAGATGCGGTCGACCACGTCCAGGACTTCGGGAGAGTCCGCGAGGTTCATCAGCGTCCACACGCAGTAGTCCGGCTTGTTGAACGTGGTGATGCCGATGGAGGCCTTGCCGTCGCGCACCGGGTCCAGCTCGGTGGTCCACTCCGCGCCCTCGAACAGCGCGCTCTTCTCGTCTGCGACGATGTCGAACCAGATGAATCCCCCGTCGCTGTACTGGTCCAGCACGAGTTCGAACGTCGACGTCGCGGCGCCGTCGACTTCGCACGTCTCCAGCCGTTGCTTGACGCCAGCACCGTTCGAACGGTAGACGAGGATCGTCGCAGGGCCGACGGTCCTCACTGTCAGCGTCACATTCCGCACCGCAGTCCAGTGCTGCCAGTAGGAGGCAGGGAACGCGTTGAAGTACGTGCCGAACGAGACGCGTCGCCCCGCGACGATCCGGGCCGACGTGCGGCTCAGGATGTTGCCGAGCTGGGCGCGGTTGGAAACCCGGACAGGCTCCTCGTCGATCACCGACCACGTTTCCGGGTCGACGTACAGGGGCAGCAGATCAGGGTCGCGATCCAGCGGGAAGACGACGTTCTGAAGGACGTGGGTCACGGGGATGATCTCCGGAAAACGATGGCTGGCGCCGAGACGTCGGGCCGGAGAGAAGCCTACCCTGCCGTCCCCTGCTCTCCCTGGGCGTGCGGAAGCCCCGAACCCGCCGACGCAGCAGGGCCGTCGGCATCCGTCCCGCTGTCGAGCTTCTCGCGCCACGAACGCGACTGGCCCGCCCGCACCGCGCACAGGACGAGCATCAGCCACCCGAGGCCCGTGAGCGTGAAGCTCTCGAACATCGAGTCCACGAGCAGCGCGACGAGCATCAACGGCGTCCACGCGTACACCACGGACCGGCGCTCGCCCGCGACCAGCCACGAACGACCCAGCGCGAGCGCACCCAGCGCGAGGAACAGCACCAGCCCGACCCATCCGAGCTGCAGCGCCACATCGAAGTACGCGTTCAGGCCGGTGGCGTGGTCCTTGTTCAACCAGAAGTTGATCGCGTTGAAGGGATACTCGCCCTGGTCCCAGACGCCGAACCAGCCGAAGCCCTGCACGGGCTTCTGGCGGAGGAGGTCGACCATGAAGTTCCACAGCTCGACCCGCATCGAGAAGTCGGTGCCGGCGCCCAGCAGCGCGATGATCTGATGCCGCGCCGTGTAGCCCACGAACACCCCGACGACGACGAGGGCGCCGAGGGCGAGCTGCAGGCCCGCGCGGCGCTCGGGGCGGGCATGGCGCACGAGGGCGAGCGCGCCGACGGCGAGCCCGACGCCCAGAGCGAGCACGACGACGGTGGGGGAGTCGCTGAGGACCGCGAGGCCTCCCGCCAGCACGACCGACGCCAGCGAGACGCCGGGGCGCACCGACTGCGTGCGGTACTCGATGAGGAACGTGATGAGCGCCATCACGGCGACGAACCCGAGCAGGTTGCGCGTGCCGAAGATGCCCTGCACGGGGCCGAGTTCGGCGATCCTGCCCTGGATGCCCAGGAACGTGAACGGGATGTCGAGGAGGATGCCTGAGAGCACCTCGAGCGCGAGCGAGACGCCGAGGAGCGCCCGCAGCACATCGCCGAGCGCGCGCACCGTCTGCAGGGTGTCGCGCACATGCCCGATGACCACCGCGAGGAACGCGAGTGCCGCCATCGACACCCAGCTCCAGAACGAGGCGCTCGAGTCGCTCGACCAGAAGATGCTCGCGAACGCCCAGACGACGAACATCACGACGGTCGTCGGCACGAGCCGCAGCAGCGAGAGCTCACGGCGGCGGGAGATCATCACGCCGAGACCGAAGATGCAGAGCCCGGTGACGATGGTGACGTAGGTGACACGGCCGGCGATCCGCTCGATCGCGTAGGCCGAGAAGACGGTGGCGAAGACGACGAGGGTGAAGGCGCGGGCGAAGGATGCCGAGGCCAGCAGTGTGCCCAGCCACCCGGGCGCCGCGGCATGCGGCGAGTCGGTCACGCGCCGCGCCCTGCAGGCAGGTCGTCCGCCGCGGCCGCCGGCGTGCCCGGCTCGCGCCCCGCGCGTCCGTCACGCGCGACGGCCTCGCCGCGCTCGATCGCGACCGTCTGCTCGGCGGGCCCCACGCCGACATGGGGCGACTGCTTGATCTTGGAGCCGAGCATCACGAGGAACAGCCAGCCCCACAGAAGCAGCGGGCTCGATTCGGCGAGCCCCTGCACGAGCAGGATGGCGCCCACCAGCGTGGGAAGCAGGGTGAGCGGCGAATAGGGGCGATCGGCGCGGAGGTCCCATCGGGGTCGGTCGATCGCGAAGAACCATGCGCGCCACACGAACGCGAGGTAGAGGAGCGCGAGCAGCGCGACGCCGATGATGCCGAGCTGCATCGACACGTCGACCCACATGTTGTGGGCCTGCATGACGAGTTGCCCGTGGTCGATGATGCGGATGTCGAACGCCGGGTCGGCGGTGACCCAAGGAGTCGCGAAGCCCCATCCGGTCCACGGGCGCTCGCCGGTGCGCGCCAGCACCTCCTCCCAGATGCCCTCGCGGCCCGTGAGATCGGCGCTGCGGCCCAGGGTCGAGAAGATCAGGTCGCGCACGAGCCACAGCGTCAGCAGCCCACCGAGGCCGACGACGACGTAGGCGACGTAGTACTTGGTGCGCTCGCCGGGTTTCGTCGCCGTCCTCATCAGCAGCACCGTGACCAGCACGACGACCACCGCGGCAGCGGTGAGGTACGCGGTCGCCGACCCGGCGCGCACGAACAAGAAGGCCGACAGCCCGATCCAGATCCACAGGAAGGTGCGTCGCGGGGCGCCGGAGGCGAGACGGATGCCGAACACGATGATCGCCAGGAGCGCCACCGGGGCGAGCAGATTGGCGTTGCCCATGATGCCCTGGATGCGCTTGTCCCACTCGAACAGGTTGCCGCGCGACCAGTACTCGATCGGATCGTCGGCCTTCTCGATGATCCAGCCGGGCATGATCGGCCCGCGGATGAACACCCAGACCCACAGCTCGAACACGAAGGAGAGCGCCACCACCCACTTGAGCGCCGAGGCCGCGGCGCGCACGAGCTCGCGCCAGGTCAGCACGCTGCCGATGAAGAGCGCCTGCAGCGTGGTGATCCACAGGAGGAGCAGGGTGAGTGCGGTCGTTCCCGGCCAGGCCGACCACGTCAGCGAAAGCGTGGCCCACGCGACGTACGCGACCACGAACCAGGGCAGCCGCCGCCACTGCACGGGCGGGCGCAGCACGATCCACAGGACGGCGGAGAGAACGCCGCCCGCGATCGTGATGACCGTCGCCGCCGTCTGACCGAACGCGTTCACCCACGCAGTGCCCGACAGCGACATGAAGAGCACGAAGATGCACCAGCCGCGCAGCATGAGGTGGCCGGTCTTCTCGCGGACCGGCGGTTCCGGCGGCGCCGACGCCGGATGCTTCGAATGGACGGCCATCGCTCTCAGGGTACCCCGGGCGCCCGTCCGATCCGCGAGCCCCGGAAGCGGGGTCCCGACCCCGCCTGGCTAGGCTGTTCGGGTGCTGATCCCGCTCGCGAACGACCCCCGCGATTACGCCTGGGGCTCGACCTCCCTGCTCGCCGATCTCGAGGGGCGCGAGGCGTCCGGTCGTCCCGAGGCGGAGGTGTGGTTCGGCGACCACCCCGGCGATCCTTCCGAGACCGCTGACGGCCGCACGCTCGACCGCTGGATCGCGGACGAGGGCGCGGCGTCGGGTGTCGGCGGACCGCTGCCGTACCTGCTCAAGCTGCTGGCCGCAGCATCCCCCCTCTCGATCCAGGCGCACCCGTCGAAGGCCCAGGCCGAGGAGGGCTTCGCGCGCGAGGAGGCCGCGGGGATCCCGCGCGGCGCCGGCGATCGCACCTACCGCGACGCGAACCACAAGCCCGAGCTCATCGTCGCGCTGAGCGACGAGTTCCGCGCGCTCGCGGGTCTTCGCGACCTCGACGCGACGCGTCGCCTGGTGGCGACGCTCGGCCAGGGTGCCGCGCCGCTCGCCGACCGTCTAGAAGGGTCGGATGCTGCGCTCTCGACCGTCATCGGCTGGCTGCTGTCCGACGGCGCCGATGTCGCACGCGGCGTCATCGCGGCCGCTGTCGCGGCCGAGTCCGACGAGTTCGCCGCCGAGCTCGCGCTCGCGCGCACACTGGACACCGCGTTCCCCGGCGACCCCGGAATCGTCGTCGCGCTCCTCATGAACCTCGTGACCCTGCAGCGCGGCCAAGGCCTCTTCGTTCCGGCCGGCGTACTGCACGCCTACCTCGAGGGTCTCGGCGTCGAGCTGATGGCGGCGAGCGACAACGTCCTGCGCGGTGGCCTCACCCCCAAGCACGTGGACGCCGCCGAGCTCGTGAGCGTGCTCGACGCGACGCCGGGGCTGCCGCCCGTGATCCGGCCTCGTGAGATCGCGGCGGGCGTGCGCCGGTACGACGTCCCGGTCGCGGACTTCGCGCTGCTCGCGGTCTCGCCGAGCGCCGAGGGCGTCGAGGTGACGCTCGAGGGTCCGGCGATCGCGGTCGCGACGGCGGGCGCTCCGGCGGTCGCAGGGCTGGCCAGCCAGGAGGCCGCGACGCTCGCCCCGGGAGCAGCTGTGCTCGTCACGCCGAACGAGGGCGGCCTGCGCGTGCGCGGCGGAGGCGAGCTCTTCATCGCCCTTCCCGGGCGCTGACACGCCGCACCTCATCATCGCTTCATCGCTTTCTCATCGGACCGTTATGACAGAGCGACACGCCGTCGGCGCGTCGTGAAGGTTCAAGAGACGGTTGAGCATTTACTATCTGCGACTTGACCTCGTCGAACTACACGGGTGTAATTAGCCCTACAACACGCACCAGCGTGGAGCAGGATCACGGGGGGTGAGAACGACATGACGGTTTCGCAATACCGTTCCGGCGTTCCCGACGACTGGTTCGTCGATCCGGTTCAACTGGGGGTTCCGGGGGTACGCCGCAACATCGATGCGGAAGAAGACAATCCGCTCGCCTGGCAGACCGACGCACTGTGTGCGCAGACCGATCCGGAGGCGTTCTTCCCTGAGAAGGGCGGCTCCACGCGTGATGCGAAGCGCATCTGCACGTCGTGCGACGTGCGAGGCGAATGCCTCGAATATGCGCTGCAGAACGACGAGCGGTTCGGCATCTGGGGCGGTCTCAGCGAGCGCGAGCGTCGCAAGCTGAAGCGTCGAGCGGGCTGACGCGCACGCCGGGCGGCCGGTCGATCCGGCCGACCCGGCGCGTGCGCCCGGCGTGAGCTCCGAGCGCCACCTAGGCTGACCAGGACATGCCCACCGCCACGTCGAACACCGTCACCTCGAACCGCGTCCACGCCATCCTGGTGGTTCGTCCCGATGGTCGTACCCCGGCGGCATTCCATCTGAAGCGCACCCTTGCGGCACTCCGCGAGCAGACGCGTCCTGTCGACGTCCTCACCATCGTGGTGTGCGGGGGCGACGATCATCTCTTCGAGATCGCGGATGCCGCGGGCGCCGAGTTCGTCTTCCGCGCCGGCGCGTCCACCGGCCACGCCGCGGCGACCGCCCTGGTCGCGCCGCGTCTCGACGGGGATGCCGTGTGGCTCCTGGCGCAGGACACCGCACCGGAGCCCGACGCGCTCGCCCGCCTCGCCGGCGCGCTCGAGCTGTCGCCGTCGGTCGCCTTCGTCGCCCCCAAGCTCGTGCGCTGGGACGACCGCACGGAGATCGTGTCGCTCGGGGTCGGGATGACCCGGTTCGGCCGCACGGTCGGGCTCGCCGACGACGAGCTCGACCAGGGTCAGCACGACGCGCGGGAGGACGTGCTCGGCGCCGACGTCCGCGGCATCCTGGTCCGCGCCGACGCGTGGCAGCGGCTCGGCGGCCTCGATCGGGGACTCTCCGGCGCCGACGAGGGGCTGGACCTCGGCGTGCGGGCCCGCCTGGCGGGCGGGCGCGTCTTGCTCGTGCCGAGTGCACTCGTCGCCACGGCGGGCGACGGCGTCGCGGGTCTGCCGACGCCCCTCACGCCTCAGCGGCAGCGCCGCGCCGTGTACGCGGAACGCGTCGCGCAGCTGCACCGCCGGCTGGTGTACGCCCCGGCGTTCGTCGCGCCGCTGCACTGGCTCACCATTCTTCCGCTCGCGCTGTGGCGCTCGATCGTGGATCTGGCCCGCAAGCAGCCCGGACGCATTGCAGCGGAGTGGGCGGCGGCCGCTGTCGTCCTCGTTCGTCTGGTGCCCGTCTGGCGCGCGCGCCGTCACCTCGCGCAGGCGCGCACCGGGTCATGGGCGCAGGTGGCACCACTGCGCACGACGCGGAGTGAGCTGCGCGAACGACTCGACGATGACCCCGAGGTCATGCTCGGTGGTCACCGCCGCAGCGATCTGAGGTTCTTCGCCGGCGGCGGGGCCTGGCTCGTGCTCGCCGCGCTCGCCGTCTCGGTGGCGGCGTTTCCGGCGCTGCTGGCGTGGCCGGTCCTGGGCGGGGGAGCGCTCCAGCCGCTGGCGACCACGGTCGGGCAGCTCTGGGACGACGCCATGTACGGCCAGCGTGCGCTCGGCCTCGACACGATCGGTCCTGCCGATCCGTTCGCCGCGGTGGTCGCCGTGCTCGGCTCCCTCTGGGCCTGGGCGCCGTCCCGCGCGCTCGTGCTGCTGTGGGTGCTGGCACTGCCCCTCGCCGCGCTCGGCGGATGGTTCGCCGCGACCCGGGTCACCGAGCGGGCGAGCCTTCGACTTCTCGGCGGGGCGGTCTGGGCGCTGTCGCCCGCGCTGCTCGTCGCCCTGACGCAGGGCCGCCCGACCGGCGTGATCCTGCACCTGCTGCTGCCGTGGCTGTTCTATGCGGGCGCCGTCGCGCACCGCTCATGGGCGGGCGCCGGTGCGGCGTCCATCCTGCTGGCGGGAGTGGTCGCCACCGCTCCTTCGCTCGCACCGGCGATGCTGGTGGTGTGGATCGGCGCGGTGCTCGCCGCCGTCATCCTGCGCGCGGGTCGTGGCGTCGCACGTCTGATCTGGACGCTCATCCCGTCCGCGGCGCTCGCGCTGCCTCTGGTGTGGAACGCGCTCGCGAACGGCCAGGCGTGGAGCCTCGTCGCCGACCCCGGTGTGCCGTGGGCGGGCCCGCAGGTGGCCGCGGACGCCGCCGGGCGTGCGCTGCTGGCAGCCGGCATCCCGACCCCTGACCTCGCCGGGTGGGCGACGATCCTGCCTGACGGGCCCACGTGGTGGGTACCGCTGCTCACCGTGCCACTCGCGCTGCTCGCCCTCGCCGCACCCCTCACGCAGCGCTGGGCGGCCGGGATCGTGCTGCTCGTCGTCACCGCGCTCGGCCTGGGTACGGCGTTCGCCGCGGTGGGGATCTCGGTCGCCTTCTCGCAGTCGATCACCGTGCCGCTCTGGCCGGGCACCGGGCTGAGCCTGGCGTGGCTGGGCGCCCTCGGCGGCGCCCTCGTGGCGCTCGACGCCGGGCTGGCGCCTCGCGTCGCCCTGGTGCGGGGCGTGGCGGCGGCGCTCGTCTTCGCCGCCATGGCGGTGCTCGCGGTTCCCTCGCTCACCGCGTTCACTCGAGGAGCGGCCACCATCGCCGACGGGCCGGCGAGCACGCTTCCCGCCTTCGTCGCCGCGGAGGGGCGCGAGGATCCCGACGTCGGGACGATCGTGCTCACCCCCCAGGCGGACGCCGGGGTCGCCGCGCAGGTGGTGTGGGGCGCGAGCGAGACGATCGGCGGGCAGACGACCCTGCTGTCGACGCGAACCGTGCCGACCCCCCAGGACGCCGAGCTCGCCGGGCTCGCCGCCGATCTCGTCACTCCCTCCTCGGAGGACGTCGTCGGACAGCTTGCGGACCGCGGAGTCGGCTTCATCCTGCTCGCCCCGAGTACGCAACCGGAGACGGATGCCGCGCGCACGATGCGGCTCTCGGCCATGACCGCGCTCGGCCAGCGCGACACGCTCGTCGTGGTCGGCGACACCGCCAAGGGCGAGTTGTGGCGCGTCGTCGACGAGATCGCGCCGAGGCCCCAGGAGGCGGCATCCGTGTCGGTCCTCGGTCGCTGGATCGCGTTCGGGCAGCTCGCGATCTTCGGCATCGCGCTGCTGCTGGCCGTGCCGACAGCCGCCTCGATCCGGGAGGCCCGGCGCACCCCGCGCGTCGTGGGACCCCACTGGCAGGAGGGTCGATGAGCGACCGCCGCGTGTTCCGCTGGGCGACGACGAGCGCCCGCCTGCTGATCGGCACCGCCGTATCGGTCGCGGCGGTGGTCGCGGTGGTGACCGCGGTCTCAGTGCCGTGGCCGACCCTCGTGCGCGAGCCCCTCAGCATTCCCGCGACCCCGGCGCCCGCCGCATCCGTGATCGCCTGCGACGGCGGGCTGCTGTCGATCGGACGCAACCCCACCGCAGCGTCCACGGTGACCCTCGCCGCGCCTCAGTCCGTCATCGGAGGCACCGCAGACGGCGAGGGGGCCGCGGAGCAGCAGTTGCAGACGACCGGGGTCGGACCCGGCCCGCTCGCGTACACGGCGCAGCCGCGTGACGGCGAGGCTGTCGACATCGCCGCGACCGGTTCGGCCACGGCGAACGCCGACGACCTCTCGGGCTTCGCGGTCTCCGCCTGCCGCCCGCCGCTCCTCGACTCGTGGCTGGTCGGCGGATCGGGGGCCACCGGCGCCGCGGATCTGGTGCTGCTCGCCAACCCGGGCGCGGTCCCCGCCACCGTGCAGCTGACGGTGTACGGGGTGGACGGACCAGAGACGCCGCCCGGCGGAGCCGACCTCGTGATCGCGCCGGGAACGCAGCGCGTGGTCCCGCTGGCCGGCCTTGCGCTCGGCGAGGAGACGCCGGTCGTCCGCGTGTCGGCGATCGGTGCGCCGATCCACGCGTCGCTGCAGACGAGCATCACCCGCACTCTGACGCCCGGCGGGGTCGATCAGGTCGGGCCGATCGCCCACACCGAGAACACGCAGATGATCACCGGGATCACGGTCACGCGTCCGACCGACGAGGACGGCGCGACGAACGAGACGACGGTGCTGCGGATGCTGTCGCCCAACCTTCCCGCCACGGCACGCGTGTCGGTCAACTCCGCCGGCCGCACCGAGACGGTCGGGGAGCCCCAGGAGCTGTCCCTCGAGGCCGGCAAGCCGCTCGAGCTCGCCCTCAACGGGCTGCCTCCCGGTGCCTACACGGTCACGGTCGAGGCGGACGCCCCCGTGGTCGCAGCCGTGTGGCAGGCGACGGGCATCTCGGCGGGCGACGACTTCGCCTGGTACACGCCGGCGCCCGAGGTGACGGTGCCGTCGCTGTTCGCGACGCCCGGTGGCCCGACGCCCTCGCTCACGGTGGTGAACCCTTCCGGCGAGCCCGTGACGGTGAACGTGACCCCGACGGACGGCGGGTCGGCCATCAGCCTGAGCGTTCCGGCGAACGGGTCGGTCGCGGTGCGTCTGGCGACCCGAACGCTGTACCTCTTCGAGCCTGCGGCTCCCGTGCGTGCAGGATTGTCGTTCGCGGGCGATGGCGCGCTCGCCGGCGTGCCGGTGTGGCCGGCCGACGTCGCGACCCCGGAGATCGTCGTCTACCCCTGACCGGGAGTCGGACCCGGGGGAGTCAGAAGTACCTGAAGCGCTCCGGCCCGAGGTCCCACGGGTCGCGGTCGAGGTACTCGGCCGCCGCGCGGAAGACGGCACCCTCCACCAGCATGCGCCGGTGCAGCTCGTCGTCGCGATGCATGTGGCTGAGGCGCTCGATCGGCAGACGGTAGAGGATGATGCGGCCCGCGTCGGGCAGCACCGTCCACCGGGGGATTCCGTCGTCGTCGGTCGCGGCGGGCATGTCTGCGACCTCGAAGCGGACGTCGCGCAGCTCCGGCCACGCCGAGCGCAGGAACTCGGCAGCGGTGCCGACCGACAGGTCGAACCGGTCGACGCGGGTGTCGAGCGGGGGCAGCGGCGGGCGGACCACGGAGCTGCGCCCTTCGCGTCCGTGGCGTCCGTGACGGGATGCGCGCCGCGGCGCGCGCTCGCTGGTCTTGCTCCGACGCCACGCCATGCCTCCATCCTAGGTCGCGTGGCCACGTCCTCAGCTGAGGAGCGTGGCCGGAGTGCGGGCCGACGCGCCGAGATCCGGTCCGCATCTCGGCAGCAGTCCTCAGCTGAGGACGCGCCCTCACCGGGTGCGCAGAGCAGGGTCTGCCGGAGACGCTGCGGCGCGGCATCCGTCCCCGTGTCGGCCGTGCGCGATAGCGTCTACCCGATGCGCGAGAGAGTCTGCTCCAAGGTCGGATGCGCCCGTGAGGCGGTGTCCACGCTCACCTACGACTACGGCGACCAGATGGCGGCTCTCGGTCCGCTCGGCGCCGCCGGCGATCCGCACGCCCACGACCTCTGCGCGATCCACACCGACCGCCTCTCCGTGCCCAAGGGCTGGGTCGTGGTCAGGCACGAGACCCTGCGGGCCTGATCCTGCACTTCTCCTGGGCCCGCGACGGGCGTGGGAGAATGGGCGGATGCCGACCCACACGCCCGTCGCCACGCCTGCCGCCACCGAGGTCACCGAGTCCCGCGAGGGCTTCGAGTACGAGGTCGCCGACCTCTCCCTCGCGGAAGCGGGGCGCCATCAGCTGCGCCTCGCCGAGAACGAGATGCCGGGGCTCATGGCGCTGCGGGAGGAATTCGGGGCATCGCAGCCGCTGAAGGGCGCCCGCATCGCGGGGTCGCTGCACATGACGGTGCAGACCGCGGTGCTCATCGAGACGCTGGTAGCCCTCGGCGCGCAGGTGCGCTGGGCGAGCTGCAACATCTTCTCCACGCAGGACGAAGCAGCCGCGGCCGTCGTCGTCGGACCGACCGGCACCGTCGAGGCCCCCGCCGGCGTCCCGGTCTTCGCGTGGAAGGGCGAGACTCTCGAGGAGTACTGGCGCCTCGCCGACCGCATCTTCGACTGGACCGCCGAGGGCTACGACGGCCCCAACATGATCCTCGACGACGGCGGCGATGCGACCCTCCTCGTCCACAAGGGCGTCGAGTTCGAGAAGGAGCGTTCGGTTCCGGATGCTGCGGCCGACGACTCCGTCGAGTACCGCATCGTCCTCGAGACCCTGCGTGCCAGCCTCGCGCGCGACCCGCAGCGTTTCACGCGCATGGCGGAGGGCCTCCTCGGCGTCACGGAGGAGACCACCACGGGCGTTCACCGCCTCTACGAGCTCGCAGCATCCGGCGATCTGCTGTTCCCCGCGATCAACGTCAACGACTCGGTGACGAAGTCGAAGTTCGACAACAAGTACGGCATCCGCCACTCGCTCCCTGACGGCATCAACCGCGCCACCGACGTGCTGATGGGCGGCAAGGTCGCGTTCGTGTGCGGCTACGGCGACGTGGGCAAGGGCGCCGCCGAGGCGCTGCGCGGGCAGGGGGCGCGCGTCATCGTCAGCGAGGTCGACCCGATCTGCGCGCTGCAGGCCGCGATGGACGGCTACCAGGTCGCGCGCCTGGACGACGTCGCCGGCGAGGTCGACATCGTCATCACCGGCACCGGCAACAAGGACGTCGTGACCGTCGACGACCTGCTCAAGCTCAAGCACCTCGCGATCGTCGGCAACGTCGGCCACTTCGACAACGAGATCGACATGGCGGGCCTCGAGTCCCTCCCGGGGGTCGAGAAGATCGAGATCAAGCCCCAGGTGCACGAGTGGCGCCTTCCGAACGGGCGCAGCGTGCTGGTGCTGAGCGAAGGCCGTCTGCTGAACCTGGGCAACGCGACGGGCCACCCGTCGTTCGTCATGAGCGCGTCGTTCACGAATCAGGTCCTCGCTCAGCTCGAGCTCTTCACGAAGCGCGACGAGTACCCGGCCGCGGTCTACGTGCTCCCCAAGCACCTAGACGAGAAGGTCGCGCGCCTCCACCTCGACGCGCTCGGCGTGCAGCTCACCGAGCTCACCCCCGAGCAGGCGTCGTACATCGGCGTGCCGGTCGAGGGCCCGTACAAGCTGGAGCACTACCGCTACTGAGTGCGGTCCCCGGCTCAGCGCTCGGGGAAGCCGCGGGGCGGCGCCGACACCGGGCCCGCGAGCGCGTCAGCGCGCGCGGTCTCGAGCCGCAGTGCCCGCAGCTCGCGCTCGCGGCGGACCGCGACGACCCCGATGAGGAACGTCTCGGGGTCGACGGACGGCACCGGTGAGACGTGCTCGGCGGCTTCTCGGGCGAGGGATGCTGCGACCCGCGCGCGTGCGGTGGGCTCCATGCTCGCCGCCGATCGGGCGAACTGAGCCAGGCGCCGGGAGAGGCGTTCGGGGAGTCGCGCGACGTCCGCGACGGCTGCCCATTCGGCGAGCTGAGGCGGGATCCCGAGCTGCGGGTCGGGGAGGCGCGGCGTGCGCGTGCGCTCGGAGTAGGTTCCCGCGAGGAGGTCGCCGAGGCGCTGCGACCGAGGGGTGAAGGCGCCGACGAGCGCAGCGACGGCGCCCACCGTGAACCACAGCTCGAACACGCCCACGAGGGCGCGGATGAAGGCGTGACGGAAGCCCGAGGCGCCGCCGTCGGCCCGCACGATGCGGCCGCCGACGGCGAGCTTGCCGAGGCTGCGCCCATGGCTGGTGGTCTCGACGACGGTCGGGATCACCACCATGACGAGCACGAGCAGCACGATCGTGAGGATCGGCATCACCGCCTCGTCCACGGCGCCGATGCCCGCGAGCCAGGTGATGGCCCACACCAGCAGCAGGAAGACCACGACGCCGAGGATCATGTCGATGATCACCCCGAGTGCGCGCATGAAGAAGCCGAGCGGCTGCACGTCGAGCGCGACGGCCTCGCCGGTGAGCACCTCGTCCTGGTGGATGTCGACGATGGCGGGCTCTACGGCGGGCATGGCTACAGTAAAGCGCATGGACCTCGACGCGCTGACGGCGGCTCGGCGCGAGGAGTGGGCGCGTCTCGACGAGCTCAGCCGCGCACGTCGCCTCTCGGGCGCAGAGGTGGACGAGCTCGTCACCCGGTATCGCGCGGCCTCCGCCGACCTCGCCGATGCGAAGACATCGGCGGGCCGCAGCGTCCAGGGCGACCACATCTCGACCATGCTGGGCCGCGCCCGGCTGCGACTGACGGGCGCGCCCGAGAATGTCACGCGCCAGATCCCGCGCTTCTTCGCGCTGCAGCTGCCCGCCGCGCTGTACCGCGTGCGGTGGACCACGCTCGCGATCGCGGTCGGCTTCGTCATCGTGATGGTCGTCGTCGCGCTGTGGGTCTCCGGTGATCCTGCCCTGATCGCGAGCCTCGGAAGTCAGGCGCAGCTCGAGAAGTACGCCGAGAACCAGTTCACGGACTACTACAGCGAGAACCCCGCGGCCGTGTTCGCCGGCACGGTGTGGACCAACAACGCCTGGATCGCCGCGCAGTGCGTGCTGTTCGGCATCACCGGCATCTGGCCGGTCATGGTGCTCGTGCAGAACGCGGTCGGCGTCGGCACCGCTGCGGCGATCATGGCGGCGTTCGACCGCGGCGACGTGTTCGTGCTGTACATCCTCCCGCACGGCTTGCTGGAGCTCACGTGCATCTTCGTCGCCGGCGCCGCGGGGCTGCAGATCTTCTGGGCCTGGGTCGCCCCCGGCCCGCGCTCGCGCGGAGAAGCGCTCGCGTCGGCGGGTCGGTCCCTCGCGACGATCGCGATCGGCCTCGTGATCGCGCTGGGCGTGTCGGGCGTCATCGAGGGCTTCGTGACGGCGCAGCCCTGGCCCTGGCCGGTCAAGATCGGCATCGGCGCGGCGGCGCTCGCCCTGTTCCTCGTCTACATGCTCGTGGTCGGCCGACGTGCGCACCGGCTGGGGGAGAGCGGCGACCTCACCGAGTACGAGGCGGGCACCCCGACGCTCGTCGCGGGCTGACCCCGAGACGGATGCCGCATATCACTGTTTTGAGTTACTCAAAACAACGCTAAGCTCAGGGTATGACCCCGCACACCGACGTCGATGCGCGCGCCGTCGACACGGCGGCGCGACTGCGTGCCGCGGGACTGCGGGTCACCGATTCGCGGCGCGCGGTCGTCGATGCGCTGATCGAGCGCCCCCACGCGAGCGCCGACGAGCTGTTCTCCGTCGTCGCCCGGACGCTTCCCGCCACGAGCCTGCAGTCGGTGTACAACGCCCTCGGCGACTTCGTCGACGCCGGCCTCGCGCGCCGCATCGAGCCCGCGGGCCGCCCTGGCCTGTTCGAGCTGCGCGTCGACGACAACCACCACCACCTCATCTGCTCGCAGTGCGGCGCCGTCGAAGACGTCGACTGCGTCGTCGGCGCGGCACCGTGCCTCACGCCCGCCGACGCGCACGGCTACGCGGTGCAGGTGGCCGAGGTGACTTTCTGGGGCGTGTGCCCCGCGTGCGCGGCCGCGGCAGACGCCGCGCCCGGCGCGCGGGCCGAGGCCGCAGCATCCTGATCCTGTCCGATTCCCCAGCCCATCCGATTGGAAGGAAGCCATGACCGACACCAACGACACGATCCCGGAGATCGGTGAGAACCCGACCGACGCCGATCAGGCGGTCACCCCGATCGACACCCCGGTCGACGAGCGCGAGGACGGCGAGACCCGCCCGCGCCCGAACGAGACCGAGGGCTGCCCCGTCATCCACGGCGGCCAGCCGCATCCGACCACCGGCAACGCCAACAGCGTCTGGTGGCCGAACCAGCTGAACCTCAAGATCCTCGCCAAGAACCCGGCGGTCGCCAACCCGCTCGGTGAGGACTTCGACTACAAGGCGGCCTTCGAGTCGCTCGACCTGGCCGCGGTCAAGGCCGACATCGCCGAGACCCTCACCACGTCGCAGGACTGGTGGCCCGCCGACTTCGGCAACTACGGCCCGCTCATGATCCGCATGGCGTGGCACAGCGCCGGCACGTACCGCGTGACCGACGGCCGCGGCGGCGGCGGCGCCGGTCAGCAGCGCTTCGCACCGCTGAACAGCTGGCCCGACAACGTCAACCTCGACAAGGCGCGCCGCCTCCTCTGGCCGGTCAAGAAGAAGTACGGCCAGTCGCTGTCGTGGGCCGACCTCATGATCCTCGCGGGCAACGTGGCGCTCGAGTCGATGGGCTTCGAGACCTTCGGCTACGCCGGTGGCCGTGCCGACGTGTGGGAGCCGGACGCCGACGTGTACTGGGGTCCCGAGACCACCTGGCTCGCCGACGAGCGCTACTCGGGCGACCGCGACCTCGAGCGCCCGCTCGCCGCCGTGCAGATGGGCCTCATCTACGTGAACCCGGAGGGCCCGAACGGCGAGCCCGACCCGCTGAAGTCGGCGCGCGACATCCGTGAGACGTTCGGCCGCATGGCGATGGACGACGAGGAGACCGTCGCGCTCATCGCCGGTGGTCACACCTTCGGCAAGACCCATGGCGCCGCGCCCGACACGAACGTCGGCGACAACCCCGAGGCCGCCGGCCTCGAGGAGCAGGGTCTCGGCTGGAAGAACGGCCACGGCACCGGCCACGGCGACGACACCATCACGTCGGGCCTCGAGGTGACGTGGACCTACCACCCGACGCGGTGGGACAACGAGTTCTTCCACATCCTCTACGCCTACGAGTGGGAGCTCATGCGCAGCCCGGGCGGCGGTCACCAGTGGCGCCCGATCAACGGCGGCGGTGCCGACATGGTGCCCATGGCGCACTCGAACGGCCGTCGCGAGCCCCGCATGCTCACGAGCGACCTGGCCCTGCGCACCGATCCCGCCTACGACGCGATCTCGCGGAAGTTCAAGGACGACCCCGAGGCGTTCGCCGACGCGTTCGCGCGCGCCTGGTTCAAGCTCACCCACCGCGACATGGGCCCGATCGAGCGCTACCTGGGCGCCGAGGTCCCCGCCGAGGAGCTGCTGTGGCAGGACCGCGTGCCCGCGGTCGACCACGAGCTCATCGACGCGGCGGACGCGGCGGCGCTGAAGGCGCAGATCCTCGACAGCGGGCTGAGCGTGTCGGAGCTCGTCGAGACCACGTGGGCGGCAGCATCCTCGTTCCGCGGCAGCGACAAGCGCGGTGGCGTCAACGGCGCCCGCATCCGCCTCGCCCCGCAGAAGGACTGGGCGGTCAACAAGCCCGCCCAGCTCGCCACGGTGCTCGCGAAGCTCGAGCAGATCCAGGCCTCGTTCAACGACGGCCGCACCGACGGCAAGAAGGTGTCGCTGGCCGACCTCATCGTGCTCGCGGGCAACGCGGCGGTCGAGAAGGCGGCGAAGGACGCCGGCGTGGACGCCGAGGTGGTCTTCCACCCGGGCCGCACCGACGCCACGCAGGAGCAGACCGACGTGACCTCGTTCGCGTTCCTCGAGCCGACCACCGACGGATTCCGCAACTACTACGGACCGCAGGCGTTCATGCCCGAGGAGCACCACCTCATCGACCGTGCGAACCTGCTCACACTGAGCGCGCCGGAGCTGACGGTGCTCGTCGGCGGCCTGCGCGTCCTCGGTGCGAACTGGGACGGCTCGGAGTACGGCGTGTTCACCGAACGCAAGGGCGAGCTCACGAACGACTTCTTCGTGAACCTGCTCGACCTCGGCACCACCTGGAAGCCGCTCGACCCGGGTGCGCACGCCTTCGCGGGCGTCAAGGACGGGTCGGGCGCGCCCGTCGGCATCGGCACGCGCGTCGACCTGCTGTTCTCGTCGAACTCGGAGCTGCGCGCCGTCGCAGAGGTCTACGCCTCGGACGACGCGAACGAGAAGTTCGTGCGCGACTTCGTCAAGGCCTGGGGCAAGGTCACCGAGCTCGACCGGTTCGACCTCGTCTGAGACCTGCCGACCCGCAGAAAGCAGAAGAGCGGCCCGTCCCCGGAAGGGGGCGGGCCGCTCTTCGCGGTGGGTGCGGGCCGGGACTACTTGACGCGCGCCTCGGCCTGCACCGGGGGCAGCGTGCCCTTGGGCTCGAAGAGCGCGCGGTGCAGGACGCCGGCGATGAGGCCGCCGACGATCGGGAACACGATGAACACCCAGAGCTGCGACAGCGGACCGGGGCCGCCGTAGATCGCGGCGGCGATCGAACGGGCCGGGTTCACCGACGTGTTGTCGATCGGGATCGAGATCAGGTGGATGAGGGTCAGCGTGAGGCCGATCGCGAGCGGCGCGAGCGCCGCGGTGCCCCGTGTCGAGTGGGTGACGCCGAGGATGATGAGCACGAAGATCGCCGTCAGCAGAACCTCGGCGATGATCGCCGCGCCCAGCTCGAAGCCGCCCGGCGAGCCGAACTCCCCGGTGCCGTAGCCGTTGGAGGCGAAGCCGCTGTCCTGGGCGTTGGCGAGCCAGTTGTCGGTGCCGAAGATGCCGATCAGCACGATGAGCGTCGTGCCGAGGGCGCCGCCGATCACCTGCGCGATGATGTAGCCGATCGTGTTCTTCCACTCGAAGCGGCCGGCCGCGGCGAGGCCGAGCGTGATGGCGGGGTTGAAGTGGCCGCCCGAGATCGGCCCCCACGCATAGGCGCCCGCAACGACCGTCAGACCGAACGCGAGCGAGACGCCGACGAAGGCGATGCCCAGCGGGTTGCCCTCGTCGCCGGCCGGGAAGTTGGCCGCGAAAAGCGCCGCACCCACACCGCCGAAGACGAGCAGAAACGTTCCCAGTGCCTCCGCGACGAGCCTGTTCACCGTGGTGGGCGGGATGGTGGTATCCGACATGGCGGACTCCTTTCCTCGCCGCGAGGCTAGCGGCATGTTCAGCGGTTTCCCAGGAACCGCGCGCGGAGTGTCCCCGTATAACGCCTGATCTCCACAAGTTTCCCCGGCGGTTCAGGCGGTGGTTGCCACCCGTTCGCGCTGCCGGATGCTGCGCCGCGACCTCTCAGAGACGACCGGCGGCCTTCAGCGCGAGGTAGCGGTCGGCGATGCGCGGCGGCATGTCCTCGGGCGTCGCGGCGATCGCCTCGCCTCCGGCCCGGCTGATCGCCGCCGCGACGACGGCGGCGTCGTGGGCGCTCTGCTCGATTGCGGCGGCACGGTACACGTCCGCGGCGTCGGGGCGATCCGGCAGCTCGTCCCGTTCGTCTGTGACCGTGCCGACCAGCACGTGCGCTCCGCGCGCGAGGGCGGGCAGCGACCCGAGGAAGCCGCGCGCCGCCTCGGCTGCGTCCTGCGCGGTCAGGAGCGCCACCAGGGACGGGCGGGAGGTGAGCGCGCGCACCTGCGCGAACGCGGCATCCCAGTCGGTGTCGATCAGCTGCGGTTCGACGGGCGCCATCGCGTCCACCAGCGCGGGCAGCAGGCCGGGTCCGTCCACGCGTGTGACGCGGGCGCGGATCGTGCGGTCGAACATCAGCAGGTGCACGTGGTCGCCTGCTCGAGTCGCGAGGGCCGCGAGCAGCAAAGCGGCCTCCATCGCGGCATCCATCCGCACGCCGTCGCCGACGCGCGCGGCCGCCGTGCGCCCGGTGTCGATCACGATCACGACGTGCCGGTCGCGCTCGGGGCGCCACGTGCGCAGCATGGTCGTGCTGGCCCGCGCCGTCGCA
Source organism: Microbacterium sp. C23T (assembly GCF_053345975.1). Taxonomy (NCBI): domain Bacteria; kingdom Bacillati; phylum Actinomycetota; class Actinomycetes; order Micrococcales; family Microbacteriaceae; genus Microbacterium; species Microbacterium sp. C23T. The sequence continues at coordinate 106,952 of NZ_JBKFBD010000007.1, forward strand.
CGCCAGTCGATCGATCGCACGTCGTCGCCGCGCACGTACTCGCGCAGGCTGTCGAACTCGGTGCCCTGACCGCGCACCTGCACGCTGGTGTTGCCGTCGAGCTCGCGCAGCCGGGCCAGGCGCGAAGGAAGGTGGCGTCGCGCCGTGAAGGGCGGCAGGACGCGCACGGCGCCGGGCTCGTCGAGGCGGGCCTGGCGTCCGGCGAGGCGCAGGGGTCCGTCGGACCGTACGACGACGAAGCGTGAGCGCAGCTCGCCACGGCGGCGGGGGAGCAGCGGGACGGCGATGGTCCGGGCCTCGCCGGGCGGGATGTCGACGGCCGGCCGTTCCGCCGGAGCTCCCGCAGTCGGCTGCCACGCGTCGCGGACGCGGCCCCGCATGGTGCGCTCGCCGCCGTTGCGCAGGACGAGTTCGGCGACCACGGGCTGGCCGAGGAGCACGCGCCCCGGCATCCTTCGCGTCACCACGATCCCGCGGGGGTCCGGTGCCGCCGCGGCGTCGCCGAGCATCGCGACGAGGCACAGCAGCACCCACCCCGCAGCTGCGATCCATGCGTCGACGCCCGCCACCGAGAGCAGCACGACAGGCAGCGCCCCGACGGCGAGGAGCAGCGGCAGACGACCGGTGACGTACATGGGGCTCAGATCGGGACGCGGGTCTGCTGCAGAACGGAACCCAGCACGGCGTCGACGGACACGCCCTCGAGCTCGGCGTCGGGCCGCAGGCGGATCCGATGGCGCCACGTCGGCAGCAGCATCGTCTGCACATGGTCCGGCGTGATCGCCGGGTACCCGCCCAGCCATGCCCACGCCTTCGATGCCGCGAGCAGCGCGGTCGCCGCACGCGGGCTCACCCCGAGCTGCACCGAAGGGCTCCGGCGCGTGGCCTGCGCGAGATCCACCACGTAGCCGAGCACGTCGTCCGAGACGGTGACGGATGCCGCGGCCCGCTGTGCCGCCCGGATCTCGTCGGCGCTCGCCGCACGGCGCAGTCCCGCGCCCGCGAGGTCGCGCGGGTCGAATCCGCTCGCGTGGCGACGCAGCACCGCGAGCTCGGCGTCCCGTGCGGGCACCTCCACGATGAGCTTCAGCAGGAACCGGTCGAGCTGCGCCTCGGGCAGCGTGTAGGTGCCCTCATGCTCGATGGGGTTCTGGGTGGCCGCGACGAGGAACGGGTCGGGGAGGGGACGGGTCACGCCGTCGGTCGAGACCTGGCGCTCCTCCATCGCCTCGAGCAGAGCCGCCTGCGTCTTGGGCGGCGTGCGGTTGATCTCGTCCGCGAGCACGACGTTGGTGAAGACCGGGCCCGCGCGGAACTCGAACTCGCCGGTCTTCGCGTCATACACGAGCGACCCCGAGACATCGCCCGGCATGAGGTCGGGCGTGAACTGGATGCGCTTCGTGTCGAGACCCAGCGCCGTCGAGAACGCCCGGACGAGGAGCGTCTTCGCGACGCCGGGCACCCCCTCGAGGAGCACGTGACCACGCGACAGCAGGGCGATCAGCAGGCCCGTCACCGTGCCGTCCTGCCCGACCACGGCCTTGCCCACCTCCAGGCGGACGCGGTTCATCGCCTCGCGCAGCGCGGCGTCGTCGAGGGGTGGGCGGTCCGTCGCGGGGGGCGCCTCGGTGCTCGCGGTGGCGGGCGTGTCCGTCATCGGGGACTCCTTTCGGGGCGGACGGCCGTGCGCACGGCGTCCTCGAGATCTCTCAAGCGTGTGCTCAGGGCGACGAGATCCGCGTCACTACGGGGGATGTCGTCGATCAGGATGCCGCGCGCCATCCTCCGGTCGAGCCCGGTGCGGCCCGCGGCGGCGTCGGCGATCTCGGGGGCGGCGGCGTTCGCGCCGAGGCCGAGGAGGGCGGCGATGCGCCGCAGCGCGCCGATGCGCAGGCGGTCCGCCGCGTGCAGCGGATCGCCGGCGCGCGCGTAGAGGCGGGCGCGGCCCTCGGTCGTCTCTGAAGCGCGCACCGTCACGGGCAGGGTCTCCGCGACGAGCGGTCCGAACCGGCGGCCGCGCCAGACCCCCGCGGCGACGCCCGCGATCAGGAGGAGGACGATGACCGCGCTCACCCAGGGCGGCGTGAGGTCGCCGAGCGAGGGGTTCGCGTTCGCCAGGTCGGTGTCGCCGGGATTCGGGACGTACCAGACGACGAGTGGATGCCGCCCCAGCAGGTTCACCGCGAGCGCGGCGTTGCCGTTCTCGGCGAGGTGCTCGTTGGCGAAGAGCGGCCGGGCGTCGATCGCGGCGACGTGGCCGTCATCGGCGGAACGCACGAGGAGCGCGGAGCCGGCCTCCGCCGGGTAGCACGCCTCGGCATCGCCCGCGCTGTACAGCGCCCCCGGGGCGACGGCACCGGCGCGCAGCGCCGCGTCGACATCGCAGTCGGGCTCGATCGCCGTGTCGGGGGCGACCCCCGCGGGCGCGGAGCCCGGGAGCAGGAGATCGAGCGTGCGGGCACGTGGCTCGATGAGCACGATGTCGGTCGCGTCGGCGGCGAGGTCGGCGATCGCCTCGTCCGAGAGCGCCGGCGCGTCCGGGAGGACGAGGGTTGCGGGCACCGTGCCCAGAATCTCCGATGCGGCCGCGCGATCTCGCACCACTCGCACGTCGACACCGTGGTCGCGCAGGATCTCGGCGAGCGCGCGGGTGCCGCCGGGGCCGGTCGAGTCCGGGTCGAGCGCGTCGCGCTGCGCCCACTGGTTCGCCGCCGACACCGCACCGCCGATCCCGCCGATCACGAGCAGCGCGAGCCCGATCGAGACCCACGCCGCGATCCGGCGGCCGCGCCGGGGTGCAGCATCCGGAGTCGACGTCTCCCGCGGGGTCGCCGTCGCTGTGGTCACGCGGAGACCTCCTCGCCGATGACCGGGCGGGCCGCGACGACGGCGTCGTCGGCGGACTCGACGAGGCGGTAGAGGTCCTCGCTCCCGGGACGCCGCAGGTACCGGACGTCGTCGAACGCGGTGGCCGCGGCTTCGAGCCGGGGCTCGAGCGCGGGGAAGGCCGCGCCGGCGGCTCGAGCGAAGGCGTGCACGGTCGCGCCGGGCGGCGGGTCGACGACACCGCGTTCGAGGCAGCCGCGGGCGAGGGCGCGGAAGCGCAGCACGATCGCCGCGTCCCAGTCCGCCGCGCGGGCGCGCTCGGCGGCGGCCGCCCGGAGTTCGGCGGCGGAGCGGTGCTCGGCCTCGCCGAACAGCAGCGGCGTCCGCGAGGCGGCACGCCGAGTCACCCGCGGCACGCCCCACAGCAGGAACGCCGCGACGATGACGACCGCGACGACGATCGCGGCGACGAGCGCGAACGTCGAGCCCCAGCCGCCCGAGAGGTCCGGGTTCAACAGCGACGCGATGAAGTCGCCGACGGCGCGCGCGATGCGGTCGAACGGCGTCGGCTCGGCGATGTCGTAGGCCGGGTCCGACAGCTCCTGCTCCGCCCACCGCCGCGCTTCGTCACCGTCCGGCGTGAGCGGCGGGACGGCGTCGGACGCGCGCGCGAGTGCGCGCAGAGCGGCGGGGATCAGGCCCACGGCGACTCGCGGTCGGCGCCGTCGGGTGCGGCGCCGGGGGCGGTCCAGCGGGTGGGGGAGGGCTCGTCCGCGGGCGCCGGGGTGGCGGAGTCTGCGGGGGGCGGAGCGACAGGCGGCTGCGCGGGCGCCGGGGCTGCGGGGCGGTCGGCGGGTGCTCCGTACGCCGGCTGCGCGGGCGCACCGTTCGCCGGCTGCGCAGGCGCACCGTGGGCAGGCGGCGCCGGGGCGCCGTACACAGGCTGCGCCGGTGCACCGTACCCGGTCGGCGCGCCGTAACCCGGCTGGGCCGGTGCGCCGTAGCCGGGCGGCACGCCGTAGCCCGGCTGGGCGCCGTACCCGGTCGGCACGCCGTAGCCCGGCTGGGCGCCGTACCCTGCGGGTGGCCCGTAACCCGGCTGCGCCGGTGCGGTGGAGAACACCGCGCCCGCCGGCGGGTACCCCGGGGTCGCGTATCCGGGCGGGTACGGCGCGTAACCGGGCGCCGGGTATGCCCCGGGAACGCCCCGCGGCGCGATCTCGCGCCCGATGTGCTCGCGGTACGGATCCGCGAGGGCGGTGGCGCCGGCATCCCGGCGCTCCACGTACGCGAGCAGGTCGAGGTCGAGCCCTTCCCGGCGCATGCGGCAGTCGATGTAGATGAGAGCTGTCGCGGTCGACTGCACGACGACGGCGACGGACTGCAGGAGCAGCGTGAGCACCTGCGTGAGGAGGGTGGCGGCGATGAAGCCGATGATGGCCGTCGGCTCGGGATCGCCTGTGGGGGCGATGATCGTCGTCAGCCCCATCGAGAGGAAGCTCATCGGCAGGCTCACGACCTGCGCGACGGCGGCGAAGATGACGCTGATCACGATGATGATGCCGAGGGCCGGCCAGAAGCGCCGGCGCGTGAGGGTCCATGAGCGCGACAGCCCCTGGAGGATCGTGGCGTGCTCGACGATGATGGCGGCCGGCACCAGCAGGAGCTTGATCATCAGCCACCACGTGAGGGGGATCGCGGCGAGGATCACGAGGACCGTCAGCAGGATCGCCGCCGGCGGTGCCGCGATCGCGATGCCGACGATCCCCAGCACGACCACCGCGACGACCGCGACGACCGCCAGGACGACGAGCAGCGAGTAGCCGATGAGGCGCCACGCGATCGGCTTGACCTGACGCCAGAGCGCGCCGAGGGTCTGCTTCTCGGCGACGGCCGCGTGCGTCACCTCGACGACGACGATGCCCTGCACGATGACGCTGAGCGCGCCCGCTGCGAGCGACAGCACGATGCCGGCGACGGCGGTGAGCGCGATCGACCCCGCCATGACGGTGGCGTACTCCTCGGTGCCCGGCCGCAGTGTGTCGAGGCGCGAGAACGACGCCCACCCGATGGCGAGCACACCGCCGAGGACGACGATGTACGCGAGCGTCTGCACGACGAGCGCGAATCCCAGCAGCACGCGCGGGTTCTGCCGGAGGGCCGAGAACGAGCGGCCCAGGATCATGCCGAACGACAGCGGGTGCAGCGGGATGATCCCGGGGCGTGACGCCGGCGTCCAGGCCGGGTATGCGGACACGATTCCCCTCTCGGTCGGCGGCGCGTCGTGGGCTGTGCGGCGCGTCGGCCGCGCCCTCAGGACGGCGCTTGCCCCTATCGTTCCACATCGGAAGGATGCCGCAGCCGCCGTGTGGATGAGCCTCTCGGTGTCCGTTCGGGCGAGCTTCGGCCGGTCCACAGCCCTGGTCGACTACTCTGTGGGAAGCGCACGGGGACGCGCACGTCGTCCTCTGCGCCTGGACAGAAGGAACGAACGCGCGCGATGACTTCACGCATCCTGGTGGTCGACGATGACACCGCCCTTGCCGAGATGATCGGGATCGTGCTGCGCACGGAGGGATTCGAGACGGTCTTCTGCGCGGACGGTGCCGAGGCCGTCGACGCGTGGCGCACCGAGCGCCCCGACCTCATCCTCCTCGACCTGATGCTGCCGGGCATGGACGGCATCGAGATCTGCACCCGGATCCGCGCGGAGTCCGGCATCCCGATCATCATGCTCACCGCCCGCACCGACACCGCCGATGTCGTGAAGGGCCTCGAGTCGGGCGCCGACGACTACATCGTCAAGCCGTTCAACCCGAAGGAGCTCGTCGCCCGCATCCGCACCCGGCTGCGCCCGGCGAGCCAGCCGGCGAACGACTCGCTGCGGATCGGCGACCTCACCGTCGACGTCGCCGCGCACGAGGTGCGCCGCGGCGACGGGCCGATCGCCCTGACGCCCCTCGAATTCGAGCTGCTCGTCGCCCTGGCATCCAAGCCGCAGCAGGTGTTCTCGCGCGAGATGCTGCTCGAGCAGGTGTGGGGCTACCACTACAAGGCCGACACGCGCCTGGTGAACGTGCACGTGCAGCGGTTGCGGGCGAAGGTCGAGAAGGACCCCGACAACCCCAAGATCGTGACGACCGTGCGCGGTGTCGGATACCGCGCCGGCGCCGTCGTCTAGACGGCCATGACCGCGCCCATCACGGCCGTGACGCCGGCGCGCGCCCGCGTCCGGTGGTGGCGCCTCTGGCGGGCATGGCCGGGGGACATCGCGGGCCTCTGGCGGCGCTCGCTCCGGTTCCGCACGATCCTCGTCACGATCGGCCTCACGGCGCTCGCCGTCGTGATCGCGTGCGTGTGGATGGCCCTCGCCATCCAGAACGACCTGTTCGCCTCCCGCAAGGACCAGGTGCTGATCGACGCCGAGCAGGCGCGCGCCGCGGCGCAGCGGACCCTCGACGCCTCGGTGCAGAACGACTCCATCCAGCTGCAGAACGTCATGACCCTGGCGTTCACGGCGCTCCGCGACCAGTCGTCGGCCACCATCGTCGGCGCCTACCGCATCGGCCCCCTCGTGCCCAACGCGCCGCAGGACTTCAGCACCAACGAAGAGGTGATGAACGAGCTGCTGACCCCTCCGATGCGGGCACTCGTGCGCACCAACCCCGACCAGCAGATCTGGCAGCCCGTCGCGCTTCCCGTCGGTGACGACTCCACGGTCCCCGGGATCCTCGTGGGCCAGCAGCTCACGATCGACAACGTCGCGTCGTACGAGCTGTATCTCGCCTACGACCTCGCCAACGCCCCGGAGACGCTCACGTTCGTGCAGCGGACCCTGTGGGTGGTCGGCATCGGTCTCGTCCTCCTGATCAGCGGCATCGCGTGGTTCGTGCTGAGATCCGTGACGACCCCGATCAGCGAGGCCGCCGACACCAGCGCCAAGCTCGCGTCCGGGCGCCTCGACGTGCGTCTGGAGGTGCGCGGCGAGGACGAGCTCGCGACGCTCGGCCGGTCGTTCAACGCCATGGCCGACAGCATGGAGTCGCAGATCAAGGAGCTCGCCGACCTCTCGCTCGTGCAGCAGCGCTTCGTCTCCGACGTGTCGCACGAGCTGCGCACCCCGATGACGACGATCCGCCTCGCCGCCGACATGATCAACGACCAGCGCGAGGACTTCGATCCGGCCACCGCACGCGCGGCCGAGCTGCTGAATGCGCAGGTGCAGCGATTCGAGACCCTCCTCACCGACCTCCTCGAGATCAGCCGGTACGACGCGGGCTCCGTCCAGCTCGAACTCGAGCCGACGAGCCTCGCCCACCTCGCGGAAGACGTGATCGGCTCGATGCAGCAGCTCGCGGAGCAGCATGGCACCGACGTCCGCCTGGTGGCGCCGGGGGGATATTCCCCCGTGGACATGGACCCACGGCGCGTGCGCCGCGTGGTGCGCAACCTGCTCGGCAACGCGATCGAGCACGGCGAGGGCCGACCCATCGTGGTCAGTGTGGACAGCAACCAGCAGGCGGTCGCCATCGGCGTGCGCGACTACGGCATGGGGATGAAACCCGAGGACGTCGAGCACGTCTTCGACCGATTCTGGCGCGCCGATCCCTCGCGCAAGCGCACGATCGGCGGCACGGGCCTCGGCCTGTCGATCGCGCTCGGCGACGCGAAGCTCCACGGCGGCGAACTGGCGGTGTGGTCCGAGGTCGGCCGCGGCACGAACTTCGTCCTCACCCTCCCGAGACAGGCGGTGCCGCTCGCGGGGGAGTCGCCGATCCCCGTCGATCCGGGCGACGACGCGGTCGCCGCCCTCGATGACCTCGGCCTCACCACACCGATCGATCTGCCGCCGGGCGCCGCGACCGACACGGATGCCGGCACCCGAGGAGGATCCGCATGACCCGGGTACGCGGCATCCTGGCCCTCATCCTCGCGCTGTGCGCGGTCGTCGTGACCGGCTGCGCGGGCTTTCCCACGAGCGGGCCTCCGGAGTACGGGCTCGAGAACGGCAACACCGGCAACGGATCGCAGAACGTCGTGTTCATCCCGAACCGGCCGCAGCCGGGTGCCACGCCGCAGCAGATTGTCGAGGGGTTCATCGATGCCGGATCCGGCCCGGGCGTCCTGGGCAACTGGGCCGTGGCCCAGGAGTTCCTGGCACCGTCACTGCGTGGCACCTGGAACCCCGACGCCCAGGTGATCGTGGATGAGCGAGCCGAGAGGGACTACGTCGAGACCGGCGAGGGCGTCGTCGACTTCGCATCGGAGGTCGTGGGCTCGGTCGACGACAAGGGCGCCTATCAGCGAGCCGACCTGTCGCCGGCGAGCTGGACCTTCCGCCTCGAACAGCAGGACGACGGCGAATGGCGCATCACCGAGGCGCCCGACGGCATCTGGCTCGACGAGGCGCAGTTCCCGCAGGTGTTCCACCGCTATCCGCTGATGTACTTCGACCCGTCGTACCAGTACCTCGTGCCCGACGTCCGGTGGTTCGCGGTGACGAAGGCGGCGGGGAGCATCGCCAACGCGCTCGTGAACAAGCCCAAGAGCGAGTGGCTGGAGGAGTCGGTGGAGACCGCGTTCCCCGACGGGGTGTCGGAGGTCGCGGTGGTGCCCACGGCGGACGCGGGCGTCTCCGACGTCGCCCTCAAGGGCGACGCGATGCTGGCCGCGAGCAGCGACGACCGCAATCGCATGCTCACGCAGCTCGAAGAGAGCCTGCGGGCCGCCGGCGTGGCCGAGGTCGTGATGACCGTGGACTCCGCCCCGATCGAGGCGCAGCCCGTCGCCGTGCGCTCCACCCGCGTGCCGGCCACGCCCCTGGTGCTGACGCAGGCCGGATTCGGATTCCTCACGGGCGACGAGATCGACAAGATCCCCGGCCTCTCGGCTGCCGTCGAAGCTGCGTCGCCGCTGAGCGTGCAGGTCGGGGCCGAGCGGGACCTCGCCGCAGCGCGCCTCGCCTCGGGAGCGGTCGTGCGGCTGAACTCCGCCGGCACCGAGCCCGAGGTGCTGGACACGCGGCCGGGACTGGTCGATCCGGTGATCGACCAGTACGGGATCGTGTGGAGTGTTCCTCAGGACGACCCGGCTGCGCTGCGGGCGTACCTGCCGAACGGCGATGTGATCGAGGTCGCCGACGCGTGGGGTGAAGGAACCGCCATCGCCGGCATGGCGCTGTCGCGAGACGGTACGCGCCTGGCCGCCGTGGTGAGCGCGGGCGGGCGCTCGGTGGTGTCGGTGGCCGGTGTCATCCGCGACGACATCACCCCGGTGCGCCTCGGTCAGCCGTTGCAGCTCGCCGTCGCGGGTGGTGCGGTGGTCGGCGTCACGCGGATCGGCGTCACGTGGATCGACGACGTCTCGGTCGGCGTGCTGACCAGCGGCGCCGACGCCGACTCGACGGTCATCGAGCAGGTCGTCGGCGCGCCGACCTCCACCTCGACGGCACCGTCGGCCATGGCCTCGATCGCCGGGGGAAGCGGGATCTCGAGTCTGCGGCTGCGGGCCGAGGACGGCACGCTCTATGTCAAGCGCGGCACGAGCTGGCAGCCCACCGCGACGGGGATCGGGGTCCTCGCGACCCAGCAGGGCGCGCCGCAGTAGGGGGTTCCTCCCCAGGGCTGTGCCGGCGCCGGTGGTCCACCGATCCGGGATGCGGGAGCCGACACCACAGCGCGACTCCGAGATGCTGAGGCGGTGATGCCGGAGATCCTCGTCGCCGTGCGGGAGGCGTGCGCCGATGCGCTGGCGCTCCTGCTTCCCGTCTCGTGCGCGGGGTGCGACGAGCCCGACGTCGCCCTCTGCGAGCGCTGTGCGCTCGCCCTCGCTCCCGACCCCCGGAGGCAGCTCATCGAGGCCCCGGGCGGCTCTGTCGCGGTGTGGAGCGGCCTGGCCTTCGAGGGGGTCGCGGCGCGCGTCCTGCGCGCGATCAAGGAGGAAGGGCGCACGAGCCTGGCCGAAGCACTCGCCCTGGCGCTCGCGGCGGCGCTGGTCCACGCCGGTGCCGAAGACGCCGTGTGCGTGCCCCTGCCGACCTCGCGCCAGGCGTATCGCCGACGCGGCTACCGCGTGCCCGATCTGCTCGTGCGTCGCATCGGCCGGCGGCCGAGCCGACTGCTCCGGTACGCCCGTCTTACCGGGGATCAGCGCGGGCTCGACCGGGACGCCCGGGCGCGGAACGTCGCGCAGAGCCTCGTGGCCACGGGCGGCGCGGGGCGGCGGGTCGTGGTCGTCGACGACGTCGTGACGACCGGTGCGAGCCTCGCCGAAGCGGTCCGCGCACTGCGTGCGGAGGGCGCCGACGTGGTGGCGGCGATCACCGTCGCAGCCACTCCGCGGAGGCGTCCCACGGGTCGGTGAACGGCTTCCCGACGCAATCGAAACTCACAGGTGACAGAGTCCGAACGCCCGGCTAGCGTGGGGGTGACAAGGCGACTGATGGTCCGCCCTTGGCCGGGCGGACCGGAACAAGGAGGTCAAGGATGGAAACCAGCATCGTCGGCGTGGGAGTGGGGATCACAGATCGCTTCCGCGGTGTCGTCGAGGAGAAGGCCCTCCGCATCGAGAACCTCGCGCCCCGCGCTCAACGCGTGGAGGTCAAGGTCACGCACCGGGCGTATCACAACGGTCGCATGGAGGATGAGACCGTTGAACTCACCGTCAACGGCAAGGGGCCCGTCATCCGGGCCGAGGCGACGGACGGCGACAAGTTCACCGCCCTCGACCTCGCGGTCGACAAGCTGTGCGAGCAGCTGCGCCGCGCGAAGGACAAGCGCGTCGACGCGCGCAACCACCCCCGCGGCGCCAAGTTCGAGAAGGGCAGCGGCGCGCTCCAGGGGATCGATCTGCAGCCCGCATCCGTCGACGTGCTCCGCGCCGTCGCCACCGGCGAGATCCCCATCATCACGGGCAACGAGGAGGAAGAGGGCTACACGCCCGTCGTCATCCGCACGAAGGAGTTCCACCCCGAATGGATGTCGGTGGAGGAGGCCGTCGACCGCATGGAACTGGTCGGCCATGACTTCTTCCTCTTCATCGACGCCCGCACCGACCACCCGAGCGTCGTCTACCGCCGCAAGGGCTGGGACTACGGCGTGATCTCGCTCACCACGCAGACGCAGCCGGACGAACTGGCGTCCTGACACGTACTCCGAGGGGTGCGGCTGCTCCGGCAGCCGCACCCCTCGTGCATCTCCGGACGAGAACGGATGCCGCGGCCCCGTCGGAGTGGCAATGGTATTCGGTATACCATCGACACGTCGCGCCGGTCCGGCCGCGGCATCCGCTCATCCGTCGAGAGGCACCACACGTGATCATCCGCAACGCGCGCCCGTGGGGCGCCGAGCCCGCCGACATCGTCATCGAGGGCGGCCGCATCGCCGAGATCCGTACCCACGACACGTATGCTCCGGCGGGCGCGGACGACGTCGACGGCCGTGGCCGGCTCCTCCTGCCGTCGTTCAGCGACGTGCACGTTCACCTCGACTCCTCGCGCATCGGGCTGCCGTTCCGCCCTCACACGGGCGCGCCCGGAGTGTGGGGCATGATGCTCAACGACCGGAACAACTGGCGGAACACCGATGTGCCGCACGCCGAGATCGTCGCGGGCACCCTCGAGCAGATGATCGCAGGGGCACCACGCGCGTGCGCACCTACGCGCAGGTCGACGTCGACTGCAAGCTCGAGAAGTTCGATTCCGTGCTCGCGGCGAAGGAGCGTTTCCGCGACCACGCCGACGTGCAGATCATGACGTTCCCGCAGGCCGGCATCCTGCGAGAGGCGGGCACCGTCGAGTACCTCGAGGAGTCCCTCAAGCAGGGCGCCGATGTCATGGGCGGGATCGACCCCAGCCAGCTCGACCGCGATCCGGTCACGCACCTCGACATCGTGTTCGGCCTCGCCGAGAAGTACCAGGTCGAGATCGACATCCATCTGCACGAGCCCGGCGCCCTGGGCGTGTTCAGCACCGAGCTCGTGCTGGAGCGCACCCGCGCCCTCGGCATGCAGGGCAAGGTCACGATGTCGCACGCCTACGACCTCGGCTCGGTGTCGGAGACGGTGAGCCGCCGCCTCATCGAGGAGTTCGCCGAGCTCGACATCGCCATGGCCACGGTCGCGCCGTCGACCACCGGGCATCTGCGACTGGTCGATCTCGTCGACGCCGGCGTGCGCGTCGGCCTGGGAGAAGACGGGCAGCGCGACTACTGGAGCCCGTACGGCAACTGCGACATGCTCGACCGCACGTGGCAGCTCGCGTTCGTCAACGGCTTCCGCCGCGACGATCACATCGAGCTCGCGCTCGCCGTCGCCACCATGGGCGGTGCCTCGATCATGAGCCACGCCTCGCCGCGCGTCGCCGGCGTGGGCGATCGCCCGGGTCTGGCCGCCGGCGATCGCGCCGACCTCGTGCTCGTCGACGGCGAGACGCCGACGAGCGCGGTCATGGACCGCGGCGTCGACCGCACGGTGATCCACGATGGGCGAGTGGTGGCCGACGGCCTCGAGGTCGTCGCTCTCTGACCCAGGCTCCGTCCCGCCTGTTTTGTGGCGCGAGCACCGGGGGTGGCGCGACGAGGTGGGACGTCAGTCGAACATGCCGTCGAGGAGGCTGCCGATCACGAGCCCGCCCAGGATGCCGCCCATGAGGTCGGAGCCACCGCTGCGACGGCCGCCGCCGTACCCCTGCTGACCGTACCCCGGTCCGCCCCACTGGTCGGGCTGGGGCCGTGCGGCGTCGATGTCGCGCTGCGCCAGCTGCAGCGCCTCGCTCGCGAGGAACGCCGCACGGCGGGCCATCGCGAACGCCTGCTCGCGGTGGTCCTCGTCGATCGCGGTGACCGCGGCGGCCGATGAGCCGAGGTACCGGTCGAGATCCAGGCGCACGCGCTCGGCCTCGGCGAACCGGGTGCGCGCGTCGGCGCCGATCCACCCGCGGTGCCCGGCGATCACGTCGCGCGAGACGGCGAGCTGCCGGTCGGCGTCATCGATGGCGTGACGCACGTGCTCGAGGGGCGGGATGGGCCGGGCGGCGCGATCGCGTGCGGTCGCGATCGCGGCATCGAGTCCCGCATTCGCCTCGCGCAGTCGCGAGAGCTGCTCGAAGGGGTCGGTGTTCACGCCCGCGGCGGGCAGGGCCGCCAGGGCGGCCTGCAGCTCCTCGATCGCGGTCTGCACCGCGGGGGAGTGCGGCTCCTTGAGCGCGACGACGAGGTCGCCGCGGGAGTCCTCGACGATCGCGGCGAGCGTCGACTCGGCGCGCAGCGCCTCGACCTCGAACGTCTCGACCGCGTCGAGCAGCGTCTCGGCGCGCCGCACGGACTCGGTCGAGGCCTCGAGCGCCATGTTGGCCTGCTCGCGCTGACCCGCCTCGCGGCGGCGCTCGGCGACGCCGGCGCTGTGCTCCGCGAAGCCGAGCAGCTGCGCCGCCTCGGCGGGGTTCGCGTCGATCTGCGACAGCGCGTGCGACGAGTAGCGGATGGCCAGCCGGTCGACGGTGGAGCGGGCGTCGGGCAGGCGCAGGCGCAGGCGCGCAGCATCCGCCCGCACCTTCGCGATGATCTCGGGAGCGCGACGCGCCCGCTCGATCGGCGCCGCGAGCGCCTCGGTGCGGTCGTCGAGGAGGTCTTCCGCCCACTCGCACAGCTGCGCGATGCGCGCGTTGCGCGTGCGCAGCTCCTCGGGGGTGTCGGGGATCTCGTCGTGGTTGAGCTGGTGCAGGTGGAACGCCTCCTGCAGGTGCGTGCGCACCGACTCGAGCGCCTCGCGCAGCTCCTTGGTGGGCCCGGGACCCAGTTCGGCGTCGGCGAACGCCAGCTCGTCGCTGGTGAGGCGGATGCGCTCGTCGGCGGCCACCAGCGCCTGCTGCGCCCGCCGCGCCAGGTCGGCGTCCTGCGTGTTCAGTTCTTCCTGCTCGCGCTTGCGTCTGCCCCAGAATCCGGCCATGAATCGATCCTACGGGGGCCGCTGGGAGCGGGCTGAGGCGAGCGGGCGCCACCGTTGACTGTTCGCGCAGAGCGTGGCTCTGGCGCAGGCGCGCCGCCGTGCCCCAGAATGAGCGCACACGTCGCGTGGCCGGGTGCCTGGGGTCCCTCGCGGCACCTCCTCGCCGACGCGGAGGGGCCGGCGCGATCCTCGCCAAGGGAGTCCAGATGGCCCTGCCCAAATTCCTCGTTCCGGTCTCGCTGCGCGGTTACAAGATGTCGTGGCTTCCCCGCGACGTCATCGCGGGAGTGACGCTCGCCGCCGTGGCGATCCCGGAGGTGATGGGGTACACCTCCATCGCGCAGACCCCGATCGTCACCGGCCTGTACACGATCCTGCTGCCGCTGCTCGCCTTCGCGCTGCTGGGCGCCTCCAAGCTGCTCGTGGTCGGCGGCGACTCGGCGACGGCGGCGATCATGGCGGGAGGCCTGCTGACCGCCGGCATCGCCGGGCTCAATCCGGGCTCGCCTCAATGGGTGGCGCTGTGCGGGTTGACGGCCCTGGTCTGCGGCCTGCTGCTCATCCTCGCCCGAGTGCTGAGGCTCGGCTTCATCGGCGACTTCCTGTCGGCCTCGGTGCTCATCGGATTCCTCACCGGTGTCGGCATCCAGGTGGCGACGAGTCAGATCCCCGACATCCTCGGCGTGCCGAAGGGATCGGGCAACTGGTTCCAGCAGCAGTGGGCGTGGATCTCGGAGCTCGGCCAGCTGTCGTGGCCGACGCTCGCCTACGGCGCGGCGACCATCGGCATCATCTTCGTTTTCAAGATCTTCCTGCCGAAGGTGCCCGGCGCGATCATCGCCGTGGTGGGCCTGCTCATCCTTGCCACGTTCACGAACGCGTCCAGCTACGGCGTCGAGGTCATCGGCGCGATCCAGGGCGGATTCCCGCCGATCGGCTTCCCCGCAGGGGTCTCCTGGGGCGACGTGCCCGCAGTGCTCTCCACGGCGTTCGCGTGCTTCATCATCATCATCGCCCAGAGCGCGGCGACCTCGCGGAGCTTCGCTGCCAAGCACGGTGACCGCGCGGATGTGAATCGCGACATCGTCGGGCTCGCGGCATCCAATCTCGCCGCCGGCTTCAGCGGCACGTTCGTCGTCAACGGATCGCCCACCAAGACGCAGATCCTCGACGGGCAGAAGGGTCGCACGCAGGTCGCCAACCTCACCGTCGTGGCGGTCACGCTCATCGTGCTGCTGTTCCTCACGAACCTGCTCACCGACCTTCCGAAGGCGGTGCTCGGCGGCGTGGTCTTCGTGATCGGCCTCGAGCTGATCGACATCCGCGGCCTCGTGCGCGTGTCGCGCGTGCGTCGAGGCGAGTTCTTCATCGCGCTCGCGACCGCGCTCACGGTGTTCATCGTCGGTGTCGGCGCTGGTGTGATCCTCGCGCTCGCGCTGTCCCTGCTCGATGTCGTGCGCCGCCAGTACCGCCCGCGCGACTTCGTGCTCGGCGTGCGGGGCAAGGACGGGTACGAGTACACGACGGCGGCCGCCGGCGAGCAGACGGCACCGGGACTCGTGGTGTTCCGGTACGACGCCGACCTCTTCTACGCGAACGCGTCGCGGTTCGTCGACGACGTGCAGCAGGTCGTGCAGAATGCGCCCGATCCGGTCAAGTGGCTCGTGCTCGACTGCGCCGGCATCTCCGACATCGACTACTCCGCCGGCGAGGCGTTCTCGGGCCTCGTGGACTGGCTCGACGCCCGCAGCGTCCAGCTCGTGCTCGCGCGTCCCGAGACAGCGGTGCTCGAGGAGTTCACGGCGTACGGCATGGCGAAGCGCATCCCCGCCGACCGCATCTACAACGACCTCGACGAGGCGGTGCGGGCCTTCCCCGCACAGCAGGGCACCACCGGCTCGCCCGCCTGACCGGCAGACGGGGACGATGGATGCTGCGGCCCGGCGGAGCCGCCGGGTCAGCCGTCGCTGCGCTTGTGGCGAGGCTTGCGTGCCGGGCGGTCGTCGCCGTACGAGCCGTGCGAGCCCGAGTCGCGGTAGGAGCCGCGATCGCCGGAGCCGCGGCTGTCGCGGTACGACCCGCCCGTGGCGTCCTTGCGTCGCTGCGGACGCCCGGTGTCGGGACGCAGCTCGATGAGCTGACCCGAGATGCGCGTGTCAGCGAGGCGGTCCAGGGCGCCGGCGGGGAGGTTCGCCGGCAGCTCGACGAGCGAGAAGTCGGGCATGATCTTGATCGCGCCGAAGTCGTCGCGACGCAGGCCGCCCTCGTTCGCGAGCGCGCCGACGATCTGACGCGGCTCGACGCGCTGACGCTTGCCGACGTTGATGCGGTAGGTCGCGAAGCCCTCGCGGGGCGTGCGGCGCTCGCCGCGCTCGGGCCGGTCGCCGTACGCGGGACGGTCGCCGCGGTCGGTCCGCTCCGTCCGCTCGCGCCGCGGAGCGGGCTCGGGGTCGGGCTCGAGGAGCAGGGGCGTCTCGCCCTGCGCGACCACAGCGAGGGCGGCGGCCACGTCGACCTCGGGCACGTCGTGGTTGCGCACGTAGTGGGCGATGATGTCGCGGAACGCCTCGATGCGAGAGCTCTCGTCGAGGGCCGCGGTGATGCGGTCGTCGAAGCGCGACAGGCGGGTCACGTTGACCTCGTCGACGCTCGGCAGCGCCATCTCCGTAAGCTCCTGACGCGTCGCGCGCTCGATCATCTTCACGAGCCCGCGCTCACGGGGCGTGACGAAGCTGATGGCGTCGCCCGAACGCCCGGCACGGCCGGTGCGGCCGATGCGGTGGACGTAGGACTCGGCATCCGTCGGGATGTCGTAGTTGACCACGTGCGACACGCGCTCGACGTCGAGGCCGCGCGCGGCGACATCGGTCGCCACCAGGATGTCGAGCTTGCCCGACTTCAGCTGGTTGACCGTCTTCTCGCGCTGCGGCTGGGCGATGTCGCCGTTGATGGCGGCAGCCGAGTAGCCGCGGGCGCGGAGCTTCTCGGCGATCTCTTCGGTGACGCTGCGGGTGCGGCCGAACACGATCATGCCGTCGAAGTTCTCGACCTCGAGGATGCGGGTGAGCGCGTCCATCTTCTGCTGCCAGGCGCTGATGAGGTAGCGCTGCGAGATGTTGGCCGAGGTCTGCGTCTTCGCCTTGACCGTGATCTCTTCCGGGTCGTGCAGGTACTGCTTCGACATGCGGCGGATCGTGGCCGGCATGGTCGCCGAGAAGAGGGCGACCTGCTTGGTCTCGGGGGTTTCGGCGAGGATCGTCTCGACGTCCTCGGCGAAGCCCATCTTCAGCATCTCGTCGGCCTCGTCCAGCACGAGGTACTGCAGCGCCGAGAGGTCGAGCGTGCCCTTCTCGAGGTGGTCGATGATGCGGCCGGGGGTTCCGACGACGATGTGCACGCCGCGTCGGAGGGCCGAGAGCTGAACGCCGTAGCCCTGTCCGCCGTAGACAGGAAGGACGTGCACATCCTTCATGTGAGCCGAGTACTTCTCGAACGCCTCGCACACCTGCAGGGCGAGCTCGCGCGTCGGGGCGAGCACGAGCGCCTGCGGGGTCTTCTGACCGAGGTCGAGGCGGTCGATGATCGGCAGTGCGAACGCGGCCGTCTTGCCGGTTCCGGTCTGCGCCATGCCCACGACGTCGCGGCCGCCGAGCAGCGTCGGAATGGTCGCCGCCTGGATCGCCGAGGGGGTCTCGTAGCCGATGTCCTTGAGTGCCTTGAGGACGGGCTGGCTCAGCCCGAGGTCGGAGAAGGTCATCGCTGCGGGCTCGGTCTGAGCCTCGGCTTCGATCTGGTCGGCGTTCGTGTGCACAGTCAACCGTAGCGCGGCCCGCCTGTGAGGCGACAGGATGCCGCCTCCCCGCGCACGTCGCAGATGTCAGGTGATGGCGGTGCGGCGGGTCAGATCGGGGTTCCGCGGCGGCACTAGCCAGTTGGTCACGGCGATCGCCGAGGGCAGCACGACGACCAGCGCGGCGATGAGCCACCACGGGATGTCCGAGACCTGCTGAGCGCCTCCGGACTGGATCGAGAAGCCGATCGGCGGGAGCACCCCGACGGCCGCTCCGGCGAGCGTGCCGAGGCCGGCGATGATGAGGCCCTGCCAGAAGCCGATCCCGCGTCGGAGCGACCTCGTGCCGCCGACGGCGGCGATGGTCGCGTCGTCGGGTCGGCGCTCGAAGCGCGCAAGGCCCAGGGCGACCGCGCTCGCGCCGAGCACGAGGACGGCCACCGCGGCGAGGAGGGGCACCATCCACGCCGCATCGCTCGGGGGGCCTTCCTCGACGCCCGGCGCGAGCGTGAAGGAGGCGCCGCTCAGGAGCTCCGCCTGCGCCTGCATGCGGTCCCGCTCCGCCCACGTCGGCGGGGCGGGGGGCATCGCGGCGGCGCGGTCCGGCATCAGCGCCATGTCCAGGCGCTCACCGGTGCTCGGCGCGACGGCGATCGCCACCGGCTGCAACGGGGCATCCACGACGATCGCCTCCAGCCGCTCGGTGCGCTGCGGTTCGGCGACCCGGGGAGCGTCCGGCCGGCGCTCCCAGATGTTGTCGGGGACACGTCCCTCGTAGACGTCGCTGCCCGCGAACGTCGCGACGTCGATCGCCCCGCCCGAGACGAACCGATCGTCGGCGACGAGCGCGGCGCCGTCCCGGTATGCGGCAAGGTCGGATGCCGTCAGGTCCACTCCCATCACCACCGCCACGTCCTCGGCTGCCACGACGGAGATCGGGTTGCTCGGGTCCTGGCCGAACGAGGTGTAGGAGTCCTGCACCTCGGGGTCCAGCAGGTGCTGATCGCCGAGAAGCGCGATCGTGAAGGTCACGTCGTCGGGCACCGCGTCGGCGGACGGGTACTCCCAGACGGTGTTCAACTGGCGGGACACCACGGCCGCCCGGTCTGCGCCCGCGTCGTGTGCGATCTGGAGGGCGGCGGCTGTGCCGGCCTCTGCGTCTTCGGCGTGGAGCACGCCGGACGACGAGGAACCCGGCCAGATCGGGATGGCGATGCTCCCCGGCGGCGCGTCGTAGTACCACAGCCGGGCGGTCTGGGCCGTCTGCATCGAGGACTGGGAGAGCGCGAAGACGCCGATGAACACCGTCGCGGCGATGGCGGCGAACGCCGGAACGGTCCGTGAGGCGTTGGCGGCCGCGTCCCTCGAGGCGAGCTTCGCCGCCATGCCGGCGCGGGAGAGGCCGCGCGAGGCCGTCCACAGCAGCCACCGACCAGACAGGAGGATGCCGAACTGCGCGACGATCGGCCCGACCACGATGCCGTAGGCGGGCAGGTAGCGCATGAGCGAGTCGTAGCCGAAGAAGTTCGTGGCGTTGATGGCGGCGACCGCGAACGCGCACAGCAGGGTGATCGCCACCCCGCTCACGATCAGCACCGACCCCCAGATGGGACGCGCGACGACAGGTCTCTGCGGGCGGCGCGCACCGCGCAGTGCGCGGATCGCATCGGTGCGACCGACGGTGCGGGCCGGCATCCAGGCCGACACGGTGCCGACGATCACGGCGAAGACGAGCACGGCGGCGATGAGCTCCCACGGCACGTGGAAACCCCAGAACATCGTCGTGCCGCCGGCACCCAGAGCGATCACGAGCGCGGCGATGCCGATCCCGCCGGCGATTCCGACCACCCCGCCGACGAGACCGAGTGCGGTCCCCTGCAGCAGCACCACGCGCGACAGATCCCGGCGGTCCGCCCCGACACTCGCGGCGACCGCGAGCGCGCGCTGCTGACGGCGCGCCGCGACGGCGAAGGCGGCGCCGGCGAGCATCACCACCACATAGCCCGCGAACAGCGCCGCGACCGACAGCATGAGGACGAGCGGCCACATCTTCGCCCACCGGTCGGTCGAGGCGGACGAGTAGTAGCGGTTCGAGAACTCGGGCGGATCGAGCGCCACGCTGCGCGAATAGGCGACGACACCGCCGTCGTCATTGAGCCGCTGCACGTCCGCCCACGAGAGCCCGAGCTCCGGGAGGTACCACTTCTGGGTGCCTCCGACGGCTCCTCGTGCGTGCTCGGGAAGGAAGACGGCGGCGACGCCGTCGGCGATGATTGCGGCGTCGAGCGTGCCGGTCACCGTGAAGGCCGGACCGTCCGACAGCCGGAGCGCATCGCCGATCTCGAGTCCGAGCCGTTCCAACGCGGCGGTGGTGACCATCGCCTCGCGAGCCGTCACCGGGCGATCGCCCGCCACCAGGACGAACGCCTCCCCGAAGCGCGGATCCCACGTCCTCCCGGCCCACGCCGGGAGGACAACGGATCCGTCATCGGTGGCGACCGACACCATGCCCCTCGAGACGGGGAGGACCTCGGTGCCGGCCGCCAGCAGCCCGGTCGGATCGTCCAGCGGCTCGCCGTCCGGCATCGTCATGACCCCGTCCGCGTCGATCGGGTACCCGTTCCACTCGGGCTCGGTGGGCACCTGCCAGAACCCCTCGCCGGGGACGCCGGACGGGGCGATCCATGCCTCCATGTCGCCGAGTTCGGCCGCCGTGCGCTCCTCGGGGGTCGCGATCGCGCTCGCGGTGAAGACGAGGAATCCCGTCATCCCCGCGATGGGAAGCGCCACCAGCGTCGTCACGAGCAGGCTCGACACCCATGCGCGTCGCAGCTGCCGGTGTGACATCCGGACGGCGACCCTCCAGCGGGCCGTCCGCGACATCGGACCGCGGCTGCGCGGAGAGGCGGAAGGCGACGTCTCAACGCGCCGCCCGAGGGTGCTGGTCATCGTGCCTGCAGCAGCGAGTCCGCGCCCGCGCGCCGCGACTCGTCGACGATGCGGCCGTCGCGGAGGAACACGATGCGGTCGGCGAACGCGGCGTGGCGTGCCTCGTGGGTGACGAGGATGCCTGCGGCTCCGGCATCCACTCGCGTGCGCAGCATCTTCAGCACCATCTCGCCCGTCACCGAGTCCAGCGCGCCGGTCGGCTCGTCGGCGAGGATCAGCCGGCGCCCGCCGACGACGGCGCGGGCGATCGCCACGCGCTGCTGCTGGCCGCCCGACAGATCGTCGGGGTAGTAGCCGGCCTTGTCCTCAAGGCCGACCGAGGAGAGCGCGTCACGTCCGGCGCGTCGTGCGACCCGGGACCGGAAGCCGTCGAGCTCGAGCGGCAGCGTGACGTTCTCGAGCGCGGTGAGCGTCGGGATGAGATTGAAGTCCTGGAACACGAAACCGAGCGAACGCCGCCGGAGGCGCGCGAGCCGTGCGGGCGTCTGCTCGCTGAGGTACTGCCCCTCGACGACCACCTCGCCGGATGTCGGGATCGCCAGACCGCCGGCGATCGACAGCAGGGTCGACTTGCCCGAGCCCGACGGTCCCATCACCGCGACCAGCTCGCCCTGACTCACGTCGAAGTCGACGCCCGACAGCGCCGAGACGGCCGTCGCACCGGTGCCGTACTGCTGCGTCACACCGATGAGACGCAGCACGGTGTCGGTCATCGTGCCTTCCCGGGCGCTTCGACAGGCTCAGCGACGGGTCCCTGAGCCTGTCGAAGGGCCGGACGCCCGCGCTTGGGCTTGTCGGTCGAGAGCTCGAGCGCCATGGCACGATGCGGGTGCAGCGCCAGGCGCTGTTCGGAGTGGTCGAGCCAGCGCACCTCTGCTTCGGCCGAGAAGATCATGGAGTCGACGACGAGCGACCACGCGAGCTCCTCCGGTCCGTCGGGGTTCGCCCCGGCGTACTTCGCCCGGTTCAGCTCCTGCAGCTGCGCGAGCGACGAGCGGCGCTGTGTCTGGATGATGTCCGCCACGTCCACTCCCGGCAGGGTCGCGGCGACCGCGAGCTTGATCGCGAGTTCGTCGCGGGTGCCCTGCGCGCGCTGCACCGGGGAGGCCAGCCAGTCGCGCACCTCGGCGGCTCCGGCATCCGTGATCTCCCAGTAGACGTGACCGTGCTCGTCGACGTCGCCCTTCTCGACGAGTCCGTCGCGTTCGAGGCGGTCGAGCGTGTTGTAGATCTGGCCCACGTTGAGCGGCCAGGTCGATCCGGTGCGCCGGTCGAACTCGGCGCGCAGCTGGTAGCCGTAGCACGGGCCCTGATCGAGGATCGCGAGCAGACTCTGACGAACGGACATGGGGTTCTCCTTCGGGTGGAGGGGCAGAAGCCCTGAACAGCTAGAAGCGCAGTGCGTCGATGACGTTGGAACGCACCGCCATGAGCGCCGGGATGAAGCCGGCCAGCGCGCCGATCGCGACGGCGGCGACGAGCCCGGTGACGGCGGCGCGCACCGGGAAGGGCGGGATGTCCTGCATCGCGGAGAACATGTCCATGACGAACGGCGCCTTGAGCACGGCCACCGCGATCGCGATGCCGATGACACCCGCCACCGCCGTCGCAACGACGCTCTCGAGCAGCACCGACGTGAAGATGCGGCCCTGCGTCGCGCCGAAGCTGCGGCGCACGCCGATCTCGCGGATGCGCTGGCGCATCGCGACGAGCTGGATGTTCACGAGCCCGAGCCCGCCGAGCAGCAGCACGAGGGCCGCGATGCCGCCGGTGATGAGCTCGAACACCGCCATCGAGCTCTGCGCATCGGGCCGCGACGCCCAGTCGGTGCGCGTGACCGAGACCTCGGTGCTGTCGTCGAGCCCCGCCCGCAGGTCGGCCGCGAGCACCGGGCCGAGCTCGGCGACGCCGTCCTCGGGCACCCACACCTCGTACATGACCATCACGTCGGCCGGCAGCGCGTCGAGCCGCGCCGCGTAGGAGTCGAACATCATGGTGATGCGCTTCTCCTCGTCGCCGTTGTACTGCCGCGGCGTCACGCCGATCACGGGGTACGCGCCCGCCGTGTCGCCCGTCGTGCGCAGGGTGAAGCCCGCGCCGAGGTCGGGGCGTCCGTAGACGTCCCACAGCGCCTCGCTGATGACCACGGGAGGCGCGAGCAGCTCGGCGTCCGCCTCCTGGAACCAGCGCCCCTCGAGCAGGGGAGTGCGGTGGATGACCGGGTACGCCGGGTCGACGAGCCGCGCGTTGACGGGGCGCACCTGCTCCGGCGTCTGCACCTGCAGCGGCACCGGGTCGACGATGCGCGTGAGGTAGTCGAAGGAGTACCGCTCCGACACCTGGGCGACGTGGGCGTCGAACGCCTCCCAGTCCATCGGGGCGCCGTCGGTGCGCGACACCGAGATCGACACTGTCGCGGGCCGTCCGCCGCTCTGGTCGGACTGCTCCTCCATCTGCTGCTGCTGATACTCGCTGAGCGCCACCACCGCGGTGAGGGCGCCGACCGACACCGCGATGCCGATGAGGCTCAGCAGCACCCGCAGCTTGTGGTGGCGCAGCTCCGACCACGCCTCGCCCAGCGCCCCGACGAGCCCGCTCACGAGGCCACCTCCGCCGGCTCGGCGCGTTCGTCCCGGGATGAGGGACGGACGGATGCTGCGTCCTCCGTGTCTGCTCGGGCGTCGGCGAGGGCTCCGCCCCCGGCGGCGGGTTCGTCCACGCTCTCAGCGAGCTCGGGTGCGCCGGCGGTCTCGCCGGCGGCCGCGGTCGCGCTGAGATCGAACTCCGTGAGCACGCCCGCCTCGAGACGGTAATGGCGACGGGCGCGCGCGGCGACGTGGAGGTCGTGGGTGATCGTGACGAGCGCGGCGTCGGCCTCGGAGGCGATGTCGTCGAGCAGCTCCATGACGCTGCCGCCCGTCTCGACGTCGAGTGCACCGGTGGGCTCGTCGGCCAGGATCAGCGCGGGCCGGCGCACCAGGGCGCGCGCGATCGCGACACGCTGCTGCTCGCCGCCCGACAACTGCTCGGGTGTCGACTCGAGGCGGTGCCCGAGCCCGACGCGCTCCAGCATGCGGGTCGCTGCCGCCCGCCGGGTCCAGAAGGCGCGGCCGGAGGCGTACCCGAGCGGCATCTCGACGTTCTCGAGGGCCGTGCGCCCCGCCAGCAGGTTGAACTGCTGGAACACGAAGCCGACGTTGCGACCGCGCAAGCGATCGAGCTTGCCGCGGCGCATCTTCCGCACCGGCTCGCCGTGGAACCAGACGGCCCCCTCCGAGGGGGAGTCGAGCATGCCGAGCAGGTTCAGGAGCGTCGACTTGCCCGACCCGCTGCGACCGACGATGGCGACGTGGTCGCCCGCCGCGACGGCGAGGTCGACGCTGCGCAGGATGTCGAGGCGCGTGTCGTCGGGCAGCAGCACGTGCTTGGCCACGCCCTCCAGCCGGACGAGGGTCACCAGTTCCACCCCGCGGGCTCGCAGTACTCGCCGCCCATGCCGTCGTCGTAGCAGACCGGCTCGTCGGCCGCGGCGACGCCGGGCACGTACTGGCGCACCTGCTCGCCCTCCTCGACACCGCTGGTCACCTCGACGATCGTGCCGTCGCTGACTCCGAGCGCGATGGTGCGCTCCTCGAGCTCGCCGTCGCCGCCGTCGATCCAGACGACGCCCGAGCCCGCGCCGCCCTTGACGGCGGTCGTCGGCACGACGAGCACATCGCTGACCGTGCCGAGGTCGATGTCGAGCTGGGCCTGGAGGCCCGCGAACACGACCTGGTCGGCGGGCACCGCGCAGGTGACCGACGTGGTGCCGTCCTCGGCGACCTCGACCTTGAGGCCGGTGCACGTGAACGGCGCCGGGCCGCCCTGGATCGTGACCGAGCCTTCCGTCGGTGCACCCTGCAGACGGTAGAGCTGCACCGGCTCGACGGTCGCCCGCACGTGGTAGCGCGCCGGCGTCAGCTGAGCGAGCTCCGCGCCGATCGACGCCGGCTGCCCCTTCACGACGGCGAGCTCCGTGATGTCGCCGGCTTCGGGCGCCAGCACGTCGATGTTCTTGACCGGGTCGGCCTGTTTGATCGTGAAGAGCTTCTGCCCGGCCGCGACCGCCTGGCCCTCGCCGACGTGCACGGCGGTGACGGTGCCGTCGATCTCGGAGCGGAGGGGATAGGCCGCATCCCTCGCGATCGTCCCCGGGAGGCTCAGTGCATTGGCGACCTCGGCGCGCTCGACGGCGACGACGGGATCGGCGATCTGCGCGGACGGCTGCAGCGCGGCGGTGGGCGCGGTGTCGGGGAAGAACGCGATCTTCACCAGGGCGAGGGCCGCGGCCCCCAGCGCGAGCACCAGCAGGATCGGGAAGATCCATCGACGCCAGACCACCATGTCGCACCTCTCCGTCGGGGTATACCCAGTATGTAGTCACCGAGTATATGCATACCGGGAATGCATGACGGATGCTGCGCCCCCGCGTGTCGCCGCTGGCCGCGCGACGTCGGCCCAGGCGACGCGGATCAGCCGGCAGACGCGGAGTACTCACCGCCCTCGGCGCACGCGGTCATCGTCCAGCCGCCGTCCTGCGCTGCGAGCCGCACCTTCGTCAGTCCCTCCGTCTGCACCTTCGGCTCAGCGGCGCCCGGGATCCAGACGTCGAGCCCGCACGTGGGCTCGTCGACCGCGCCCGCGAGCGCGAACCGCGCGCCGTCCGCCTCGAGCGAGACGAGTGCGCCCGGCGCGGCGCGCGGGTACGCCCTGCTGAGTTCGCCGAGGAGCACCTCGTTGCCGGGTGCGTCCTCGCCGGTCGCACAGTCCTGCGGAACGAGTGCGAGCCCGATCGGCCCGATGCCGTTCTGCGGGTCGCCGCACGCCTGCTTCCACACCCAGTAGGCGCTGCCGAGCAGGTGGGCATCCTCGGCCTCGGCGTAGCGCTGCATGCGCGCGTTCACGTCCTCCGGCTCGCCCCAATAGCCGTATTCTCCCGACCACAGCGGAATGCCGTACTCGTCGGCCACGCGGCGGGCGAGGTCGAACTGCCGCTCCATGGTGACGATCGACGGGATGCCGAGCGAGCGGTCCATCGTGATCGACTCGGCGTACAGGTGGGGCGAGAAGACGATGTTCGCGTCGTCGGTGAACCCGAGCGACGGGCCGCTGTCGAAGCCGAGGCCGGACCACAGGATGCTCGGCTCGATGAACACGATCTGCGGCGCCCCCGCCTCGCGGATCGCGTGGATCGCGCGGTCGTAGTAGCGGCCGAGCAGCAGCGACGTCGTCACCGGCGCCGTCTGCCCGAAGCCCGGTTCGTTCATGAGGTCGAACCCGGCGACGGCGGGCTCGTCCGCGTACCGCGCCGCCAGTTCTCCCCACGTGCGCACGAGCGCCGTCTGGACGCCGTCGGTGTCGAACCAGAAGTGCTCGAACGCGCGGTCGCCGGCGGGGGAGATGTCGCGCCCGGTGAACGCGCAGCGCGGCGTGCCGTCGAAGATCGTCGCCCAGCCGGGCGCGCCGTCGTAGCCCCACATGGGGTCGGTGCCCGGCCGGCACTCGGTGCCGGGAGCCGTCGGCGCGTTCGACCAGCCGTCCTGGTGGAGGTCGATGACGGTGCGGATGCCGTTCGCCTTCGCCCAGGCGACCGCGTCGTCGACCTGCGCCAGATACGCCGCGTCGAGCTCGCCCTCCCGAGGCTCCAGCGCCGACCACGAGATCCCCAGTCGCACGGCGTTGAAGCCGTACGAGGCCATGCCCTCGAAGTCCGCCTCGGTCAGCGGCCGCGTCGCGGGCACGTCGTCCTGCGGCTGGTAGAAGTCGACGAGCTGGTTGACGTTCGCCCCCCGCAGCAGCACCTCGTGCCCCTCGCCGTCCGTGATGCGATCGCCGTCTGCGCGCAGGAATCCCGCGGGGACGGATGCCGCCTCCGCCGCCGCGTCGTCGGCACCGGCCGCCACCGCGACCGGGGTGATCACGAGCGCCACCGCGACCGCGGCGACCACCGCCACGGCGACGGGACGGCGCGCCGGCGCCGGCTCGATCGCGTCGGCACCGGCCTCGGCATCCGTCACGCGCGCCATGGTGCGCCGTTCGCGCAGGCGATCGGCGACGAGGGCGGCCAGTGCCGGGACCCAGCCGAGGCACGCGGCGAAAGACAGGCCGTCGGCGACGTGCACGTAGGCGGCCATGAGCGGCCAGAGGTCGCCGCGGAACCCGTCGTCGACCACCACCCCGACGGCCGACTGCACGAGTCCGAACAGCGCGCCCGCGGCGAGGACCCCGAGCCACGTCCCGAGGAAGCCCGGCACGCGCCGGCGCATCCATCGCACGCACACCCAGGCGGAGGCGATCATCAGGCCGACGGCCACGACAACCGACAGGAAGCCGCGCTCGGGGCGCGCCGACGGGATCAGCTCCGCGGAGGCCGCGCCGGTCCACCACGATCCCGCGGCGAGGGGCGCGATCACGCCGAACGCCACCGCGGCGGGCCACACCGCTCCGCGGTCGAACACCGGGCGGGTCGACCTGCCGCCGGCCCAGCGGGTCACGGCAGCGATGATCGCGGCCGCCGGCAGGGCCTTCGCCGTCACGTAGCCTGCGGCCCACGCCGAGAGCCCAGCATCCGTCGTCATCGCGAAGCACGCGGCCGCGTGCGCGAGCAGCACCGCCAGCACGACGCCCGCGAACATGGTCCAGAACCGCTCGCCGGCGCGGGCGGCGGCCCACCAGACGACGCCGAGCAGCACCGGAAGGAACACCAGGTACGGCGCGAGCGGCCAGCCGAGCTGCCACTGCAGGGCTCCGCCGGGCCAGCCGACGAGAGCGAGGAGTCCGGTGGGATCGAGGATCGCCTGGATGAGGACGAGAACGGATGCCGTGGCCACGGCGATGATCGGACGGCGGAACCGGCGCATGAACACTCCATCGTGTCTGCAGAGGGCGAGGGTCCACCCGCTTCGGGATCGCGGGGGGAGCAGCATCCTCTCATCCGTCCCTTTGGATCAGTGCACACCCAGCGCACACCAAGGTCACGGGTGGATAACATAGGCAGGTATGCCTGGGGTCATGCACCCCGGCGGCACTGGCGCCGTTGCGCCGCTCCCGAAAGCCTGAAGATGGAGACATTCCGTGGCCAACCCCCTCGAGAAACTGCTTCGCGCCGGTGAGGGTCGCATCCTCCGGCGGCTCCAGCAGGTGGTGAAGGCCGTCGGCGCGCTGGAAGAGGACTACGAGCACCTCACCGACGAAGAGCTCCGCGGTGAGACCGCCGAGCTCCGCGCCCGCTACCAGGCCGGCGAGACCCTCGACCACCTCATGCCCGAGGCGTTCGCGGCCGTCCGCGAGGCCGCGAAGCGCACCCTCGGCCAGCGCGCCTACGACGTCCAGCTCATGGGCGGCGCGGCGCTGCACCTCGGCAACATCGCCGAGATGAAGACCGGTGAGGGCAAGACGCTCACCGGCGCATTCCCCGTCTACCTCAACGCGATCGCCGGCGAGGGCGTGCACGTCATCACGGTCAATGACTTCCTCGCGTCGTACCAGTCCGAGCTCATGGGCCGCATCTACCGCGCGCTCGGCATGACCACCGGCACGATCGTCGCGGGCCAGACGCCCGAGGTCCGCCGCGAGCAGTACAACGCCGACATCACGTACGGCACGAACAACGAGTTCGGCTTCGACTACCTGCGCGACAACATGGCCTGGCGCAAGGAGGACCTCGTCCAGCGCGGCCACTTCTACGCCATCGTCGACGAGGTCGACTCGATCCTCATCGACGAGGCCCGCACGCCGCTCATCATCTCCGGCCCGTCCTCCGGCGAGGCGAACCGCTGGTTCGTCGAGTTCGCGAAGATCGCCAAGACCCTCGAGGCCGGCGTCGACTACGAGGTCGACGAGAAGAAGCGCACCATCGGCGTGCTCGAGCCCGGCATCGAGAAGGTCGAGGACTACCTCGGCATCGACAACCTCTACGAGTCGGCCAACACGCCGCTCATCTCGTTCCTCAACAACTCGATCAAGGCGCTCGCGCTCTTCAAGCGCGACACCGACTACGTCGTGATGAACGACGAGGTCATGATCGTCGACGAGCACACCGGCCGCATCCTCGTGGGGCGCCGCTACAACGAGGGCATCCACCAGGCCATCGAGGCCAAGGAGGCCGTGCCGGTCAAGGCCGAGAACCAGACCCTGGCGACGGTCACGCTGCAGAACTACTTCCGCCTGTACGACAAGCTCGCCGGCATGACGGGCACGGCCGAGACCGAGGCGGCCGAGTTCATGTCGACCTACCAGCTCGGCGTCGTGCCGATCCCGACGAACAAGCCGATGATCCGCAAGGACCAGCCCGACCTCGTCTACAAGAACGAGACGGCGAAGTTCGCGCAGGTCGTCGAGGACATCGCCCAGCGCCACGAGAACGGCCAGCCGGTGCTGGTCGGCACGGTGAGCGTCGAGAAGAGCGAGTACCTGTCGCGCCTGCTGGCCAAGAAGGGCATCAAGCACGAGGTGCTCAACGCGAAGAACCACGCCCGCGAGGCCGAGATCGTCGCGCGGGCCGGGCGTCTGGGCGCGGTGACGGTGGCCACCAACATGGCCGGCCGCGGCACGGACATCATGCTCGGCGGCAATGCCGAGTTCCTCGCGGTGCAGGAGATGAAGACCAAGGGGCTCGACCCGGTCGAGACCCCCGATGAGTACGAGGCCGAGTGGGACGCCGTGTACGAGGCGACCCGCGACCGCGTGGCCTCGGAGGGCTCCAAGGTCGTCGAGGCCGGCGGCCTGTACGTGCTGGGCACCGAGCGTCACGAGTCGCGCCGCATCGACAACCAGCTGCGCGGCCGCTCCGGCCGCCAGGGCGACCCGGGCGAGAGCCGGTTCTACCTGTCGCTGACCGACGACCTCATGCGGCTGTTCCAGTCGGGCGCCGCCGAGGCGATCATCGCTCGCACCAACTTCCCCGACGATGTCGCGATCGAGTCGGGCATGGTCACGCGTGCCATCAAGTCCGCCCAGAGCCAGGTCGAGGCGCGCAACGCCGAGATCCGCAAGAACGTCCTGAAGTACGACGACGTTCTGAACCGGCAGCGCGAGGCCATCTACTCCGACCGCCGTCACATCCTGCAGGGCGACGACATCGCCGACCGCGTCCAGCACTTCATCGAGGACGCCATCAACGCCGTCATCGACGACCACACGGGGTCCGGTCACAGTGAGAACTGGGACTTCGACGCCCTGTGGACCGAGCTGAAGACGCTGTACCCGGTCGGTGTGACCATCGACGAGGTCGTGGCCGAGGCCGCCGGCCGCAAGGGCGGCATCACCGCCGAAGGCCTCAAGCGCGAGATCCTCTCCGATGCCCGGATCGCCTACGACACGCGTCAGGGCACTCTGGGCGAGGCCGCGACCCGCGAGCTCGAGCGCCGCGTGGTGCTCCAGGTGCTCGACCGCCGCTGGCGCGACCACCTCTACGAGATGGACTACCTCAAGGACGGCATCGGCCTGCGGGCGATGGCCCAGCGCGACCCCCTCATCGAGTACCAGCGCGAGGGGTACCAGATGTTCCAGGCCATGATGGGGCAGATCAAGGAGGAGTCGGTCGGCTACCTCTACAACCTCGAGGTCGAGGTGCGCCGCCAGGGCGAGGCAGGCGCCGAGCAGGTCACCCAGGTCGAGGCCAAGGGGCTCGGCGCGCAGCCGGTCGAGGCCCAGCGCCTGCAGTACTCGGCGTCGAACGACGCCGGCGAGGTCGAGGTGCGCAACGATCGCGGCCAGGTGCAGCAGGCGGCG